>CAIWMU010000126.1 GCA_903913865.1 uncultured Verrucomicrobia subdivision 3 bacterium | reverse complement strand
TCACGGGTGCCCAAGAGGAGGCCGCCCGGAAGGAATGTCCAATATCCACGAAATACACACACCTCACATGCCACCCATTTGAACCATCGGCACAACCCCGTTGGGGTTGTTTATGTCTTTGGACTTTACCCGGGGTAGCGCCTCGGCGGCGCAACCCCGGGCTTTATGGCAGAATCCCGTTGGGATTCCCGGAGGGGCGATGGGCAACGTGCAACCTTGGGGATTCCCGCAGGGGGAACGCCCGCGCGCACACCCCCCTGGGATTCCCGAACGGGGAAGGCGGTTGGGTCACCGTGTCACGACCGAATGACAATTGTTGCAAAGGCCGTGAACCGATTTATCCCACAAGAATCCACGATGGGAATTTATGGCCTCCCCCACCACAGAACGTATACTTCGATGGCATTCACCGAAGGGGGTTTATCGCGCAGAGAAGCGGAGATGCAGAGGTTCTGAATCCCTTCTCTCCGCTCCTCAGCCCCTCTGCGCGAGGTTTCCCGTTGGGCCTTGATTTGTTTGGTGATCCCAGAAACAGGAGCCAAGCGCGCCACGGAGGACTACTGCGGGTTCTCAAACCGGGCCCAGCGGACGAGCGAACGAAACCAAACCCGGAATCCGTGTTGCCTCGCAGGCTGCAAATTCCAAGTCGTGGAGGTGACCACGGAACCGCTGATGGTCGTGGTGCTGAGTCCCGTTAGAACGCTGCCACATCTCTCATCCGCACGGGCGGCAACAGTGCAGATTGCGATTGTCGCCAGTGTCGCGACCATGGCGTTCACTTTTCTTACGTTAACAATTTGCCGACCCATAACGAGAGCCATTCAACCACTCGCATGGTGACCTGTCAAATCAAACCGTGGAGACAATTTCCCGGGCCGCGCCGATCACTCCCGATAGCGGTGTGGTCATCCTTTGGGAATCCCAAAGATTGCCAAGGCGTTACCATGAATTCTTCCTCAACGGAATGAATCGCGCAGAGAGTTCCGAGGCGCGGAGGTTCCAAATGTCTTCTCTCCGCGCCTCAGAACTCTCTGCGCAGGATTTCGTCGCGGTCACAACGGGATACCATCGCGTTGTAATCGCCATGTCACAATTCACCGACCAGGACCAAAATGAGCCAGATCACCGGTGCACAACTGAGCGCCCATAACAGCGTGGCGAGTGAGCAGCGAAATGCGGGATAACCACTCCGATTGTCCCTGATGAGAATGAAAAGCGTGATGCTGCAGACCGCCAGGCTGAGAATAGTGGCCACGGCGGCAGAAGTCAGATAACCCATGCCTTGGTGCCGCAACCGGTAAGTGTGTTCAGGCAGGAATCCCAACGCGAGAAACCCGAAGAACAATGAAACGAGCGATGCCGACAGGCTGCGATGATGCAAAAACCGGAGAAGGCGTCTCATGCTGGGATAATGCCGCACCGGTGGTGCTCGGTTCGGAGCGGGCAAACAACGTGAAATGATCCCAGCCTGAGGTGCTTCCCCTGTCCGAGGGCCGCTTCCGGATGGGTTCAAATCCGGTGTTGGCGCAAAATCCCCGCTCTCTTTCTGCTGGACAGGCTGTGTTTCGGCCGTAGTCTGCCCATTAATCCGGAGGCACGGTGCCCCGGCATCAAGGCACATATTGGTAAAGCATGCGCTGGTTGTTCACCTGGCTGAGAAGTTTTTTTGGAACGAAGGAGCGGTCGAAAGACCAGCGCCGCCTACTTGGCATGTACTTTGACGAAAGCAACCACAGCGGTCGGCGCAAGTCGAACCGGGACCGGGCATAACAGCCGATGATCATCTGGACCTCCATTTTGCACACAGCCGCCCGCGCAGCGCGCCGGGCAGTGATGGCCGGGTGCCTCCTGATGGTGTTGACCCTGGCGCATCCGGCGGATGCTGCAACCGGGCGGGTCATCAAGGTCCTTCCACAATTTCTCGATCTGCAGGGGAACCACGCCATTTCGCCAAGCCTCTATGACCGGGATGCCTATCAGGCAAAACTCCGTGCCAATCCCGGCGAGCGCTCAGGCCTCCGCTTCAGCGTCCAGTGGAAAACCAAGGGGCAACTGCTCGGCACCCTGAAACTGCGCGTGCAGGTCCGCGGGGTCGCACGCGGGAATTTCCCGAAGGAAATGACTTTCGAAAAGCAGGTGGCCCCCGGTTCGTGGTTCAGCAGCTGGACCCCGTTCGTCATCGATGGCGATGCCTATCGCGATCTCGGCGAGGTCACATCCTGGCGGGCCACCCTCTGGGAGGATGACCGCCTGATCGGCGAACAGAAATCGTTTCTGTGGTAGGGGCGGGTGTGGTTGAGTGGATGGCGAGACCCATGGGGACGGATCTCCGGCGGAATATGAGCCCCAGGCAGGGTCATTCACCGGAATGTCCCAACAATCACACATTTCCCCTGCACCGACGGTGAGCCTGACTCGATACCATTCCGCACCGTTGGCCCACCCCCGGACCGCGCCAACGGCGCATACAATGTCAGCCCAGGGCAGCGCCCTTGGAAATAGTCCCAAAATATAAAAAAGCCCTGAAGGGGCGCCCTAAGCAGCCTTCCCATCCACACGCTTACCGAACCGGACATCGCCTTTGATGAAGATCGTGAGGGCAAGGTAGTTTGCCCCTTCAGGACATGTGGCTTTTTTCCGGTTAACCCAGGCCGCTGGCCTGGGCTGACATAGGTCAGGCCGTTGGCCTGGGGGCGGACGACCCATTCCCACATCGTATTGTAACCGGATCAACGGGATGATGCCGGGCCTTCAGCCCTCCAACTATTCCAACATCCAAATCCCGGGCCGGTGATCCAGGCTGGGATGGGGCCGGGCCGTTGGCCCTCGAACAAACCGGGTTGTTGAGCCCTGGAACAAACCGGGTGGTCAACCCACAGTTCGACCGGTTTTTGTCATACCCGGATGGGATCAGGGCGATAAGTTGCATTTGACCGACGCTCCCGGCGGTCCTAGCCTGCCGCAGATGCAAGCGGCGCATGGCACCACTTTCGACGGGACAGGCGCGGAACCCCCACCGCATGGCCTGGCCCGCCTGCTTGGCCGGAACATCTTCCGCTTTATTTTCACCATCCGGGGCCTGGGTGCGTTTGCCCTCATCACCCTGGGAGTGATGCTTGCGAAATGGCGTTCCTCGGGGCAGTTGATGCGCCCGGCCATCCGGGAGCAGATCAAGAGGTCCGGCCTGACCCTGCTGCCGATGATCCTGTTTCTCTCGGCGGCGCTCGGGTTTCTTGTGATCGGTCAGGCGGTCTCGTGGCTGACGCGGCTTGGGGCCATCAACTATCTGGGGTCGATCATGGTTCTGGCAGTGGTCCGGGAACTTGGCCCGTTGCTGGCCGCGTTCCTTGTGCTGGCACGGGTGGGGGCGGCAAATGTGATCGAACTTGGCACGGCCCGGGCGACCGGGGAGGTCGAGGCACTAGAGGCGCTGGGGATTGATCCTGTTCATTATCTTGTCGCACCGAGGGTGGTCGGCATGGCGGTGGGTGTGTTTGCCCTGACGGTTTACCTCATCATTGGAGCCCTGCTGAGCGGCTACCTGTGGGCCTTCCTGCAGGATGTGCCACTGCGGCCCGGGGCCTACCTTCAGCAGTTGGCGGGTGCGCTGAGCGGGCTGGATTTCGCCCTGCTGGGAATCAAGACTCTGGCCTTCGGATTCATGGTGGCGATCATCACCTGCTACCACGGCCTCGCCCAACCGCTGCGCCTTGAGCAGGTGCCCCGTGCGACGATTCAGGCGGTGGCCCAGAGCGTGATCGCCTGCGTGTTGATCGACACGGTGTTCATCATCATCTACCTGACCGTATGACACCGCACCCGGAACCCGACTCAACCCCTCCCGTGATCCTGATGCGGGGTGTTTCCGTCCCCTCCCAGCGGGATTCCTCCCTCATTGTGGCTGAATCGATCGATTGGACTGTCAGACAGGGGGAATCCTGGGTCGTCGCCGGGCTTCAGGGATCCGGCAAGACCGACTTTCTCATGATGACCGCCGGGTTGATCCAACCCTGCGCGGGCACTTACGAATTCCTGGGGTGCAGGATGCCCATTTTTGAAGCCGACCGCTTGCAGGAACGGTTGCGGATGGGAATGGTCTTTGAAACCGGTCAACTGCTGCACCATCTGACCGTCGGCGAAAACATCGCCCTGCCGTTGCGCTACCATCACAACCTCGGCCCGGCGGAAGCGGCGAGACAACTGGCTCCCCTGGTGGAGATGCTGGAACTGGGTCCCTGGCTGGGTTCAGCCCCGGGAACCCTCGGAAAGGGATGGCAGCGTCGGGTCGGTTTGGCCCGGGCCCTGGCGCTGCGCCCGGAAGTGCTGGTGCTGGACAACCCGCTGGGGGGATTGGACCCCACCCACTCCCGCTGGTGGCTGGCGCTCCTGGCGGAATTATCCCGTGGACACCCCTGGCTGGATGGGCGGCCCATGACGCTCGTTTTCACGGTGGCAGACCTTCGTCCCTGGAACGGCAGTGGCCATCATTTTGCCGTCCTGCAGGGGCGGCGCTTTATTCCCCTTGGATCCTGGGCCTCCCTGGAGGGGCAGGATGAACCCGCGCTGCGTGAGTTGCTGGCCACTTCACATCCGGCGGGAAAGGATTTGAAATGACTTTGCAAACAGGACAGGCATCCTTGGGGGAGACATAACTCATGGCCCTGCAAGATTTAACCCCGCAGTTGCGCACACGTTTGAGCCGCATGGAACGTGTGGTGGGATGGTTTGTATTTCTGGCCGTTGCGCTGCTGGTCTGCGGATTCGCCTACTACATCCACAACACCGCCGAGCGCAAGGGCTGGTTCAAGACGAAGGCCCCGTTTTTCATCTTCACCGACCGCGCCACCGGCCTGAAGATCGGCGATCCCATCACCCTCATGGGCATGCCGGTCGGACAGATCACCCAGGTCGAACCGATGGACCCGGGCACACCCTACAACATCTGCGTCAAATTCGAGCTGGTGGATCCCTATCACGGATATATCTGGACGGATGGATCGTTCGCAAAGGTCACCTCGGCCGACTTCCTCGGCAACCGCACGATCGAAGTCACCAAGGGCACCAATGGCTACCCGGTCTTCATGTTTCATCCCCTCGCGGAATATTCCCTTGAGACCGCCCGCGCATGGACCGGGGATGCCCGCTACAAACTTGCCGGGGACGCCTACGACACGGCGGGGCAGAATATCGTGATGCCCGCCCTCACCACCCTGCACCTCACCAACATCAACCGCCTCGCCTCCTGCGGGGTGACCCAGTTTTTCGCGTTTGACGCCTCGGTGCGGCAGAAATCGATCACCGCCATGTGGTATGACAAGGATGGCCGCTACGTGCCGTTCCGGGATGGAAGTGCCTACTGGCTGCTGCAGGATGAATCGGGTGCACTGGCCGAGCGGCTCGAGAAACTGGTCAAGGAGGTGGAGGTCGCCCTGCCAAACATTCTGGCGCTCACCAATCAAATCAACCGTGTCCTCTCGAACAGCGCCGATCTGACCTCGAACCTGAATGTCGTTGCACTGAGTGTCAGGCCCGCCATCAGCAACATGGCAACCCTCACGGCGCAACTGGACCGTCCAGGCGCGCTCGGCGAATGGCTGATCCCCACGAACATCAACCGCCAGCTCGACAGCACCCTCGGCGGGGCGACCGAAACCATCCGCGCCGCCAACACCAACCTCGCATCCCTCGTCCAGAATCTGAACCGCTCGCTGGATCATCTGGCCTCCATCACGGGGAATTTCAGCAACCAGATGGATTCCAACACGAACCTCCTCGAAACGATCTCCAAGACCATCCGGGACACCGATGACCTGCTGGAGGGCCTGAAGCGGCACTGGTTCCTCCGCTCCGCCTTCCGGAACAAGGCGGGCGCCGCAACCAACAGCCCGCCCCTGGCTCCGCTCAAATCCCCAAAGGGGACGGGGCGCTGACGGGCGCTCAGTTCCGGGCCAGGGTCGCCTCCAGAACCTGGCCCCGGCCCAGACGGATTTCGTAATTCTCACCCGATTTTTTGACATCCCCCCGGGACCATTTCGGGGCGTGTCCGGAGAAGTTGTCCCGGATCCGCACCACGCCATCCGACCCCGCCACGATGCGAAACCAGGTCGTGGCCCCGTTCTCCCTGCGGGCCGAAACCTTGTGGCCCCCTTCAGCACGCAGGTCGGTGAACCGGGCCTCCGGCCACGCGGTTGGTGCGGCGGGAAAGATGCGGATCACCCCGGGAGCCGGTGTGCCCGGTGCGGGAGCCCAGGATTGCAGGAGCATTTCATGGACCGCCTCCATCGCAAGAAAATTGCCCTCCAGGGTGAAGGGACGGTAGGTGAAGCTGCTGTAGCCCGACTTGGTCTGGTCCCCATTGGCATGGAACCCGTTCCGCAGGATGAAAGCCCGGGCGTAGATGTCCAGATTGCGCCACGCCGCCTCGGCATCCCCGACACGCGCCCGCAGGCAGGCCATCCAGGAGAAGGAATAACCGCACCAGGCCTTTGTGCCGGATTTGTCCCAGTCTGCAAGGCTGGCCTGGATGGTCTGGCGCTCCACAGGGCCGCCATCGGCGGTGATGAGGTTGAAGGGATGCAGCGGCATGAGATTGGACAGGTGCCGGTGGCTGCCCGGCAGCGCATTGGTCCGGTCCAGAAGCAGCATTCCGGTCGCATCCACATGAAACGGCTCCAGCTGCGACACGGTGGCCCCCCATCCCTGCGCCGCACCGGCATCCCCCAGTTCCAGGGCCATCTCCTTCAGGGAGAGGAAGAGCATCTTCAGGCTGGCGAGATCGTAATTGCTGTTGGGTGTGAGGAAGGCGCGCCGGCTGTTGTCATAGATCTCCGGTGAGCTGGACAATGGCAGTTTCAAAGCCCCGGCAGCATCCGCTTTCAGCAGGGACTGCAGGCAGGTTCCAATTTCGGCGCAAAAGGGATAGGCGCGGTTTTTCAGGAATTTACGGTCCCCCGTGTGGCGCCAGTGGAGATAAAACAGGTGCGCATTCCAGGCCCCCATTGTCGGGGAGAGGCTGTATTGCCCCCAGCCACCCAGCGGCTGGCCCGCCAGGCTCATCACCCCCGGCACAGCGGCCCCCGGGGCCTCAAAAAATTCCTTTGCAAAGGTTCTGAACCTGGGAAGCAGGTTCCAGAGGTAATCCAGGAAGCAGGCCCCCTCGTCAAAATCCCCCGAGGTGCGGTAGGCGAGGTAGGTCATCTGGGTGTTCAGGTCGTTGTGATAATCCCCCTTCCAGGGCGGCAGTGTGCCAGCATCGGCGCTCCAAACCCCCTGCAGCGGCATGGGAGGCGCCTCCCGGCGGGAGGCCGCCCCATAAAAATAGCGCACCAGATTGTAGTGCTGGAGAACCCGCGCATCGGGAATCGTCACACTGGACCGCTCCCAGAAGGCCGCCCACCATTGGGCGTGCGGCTTGAGCCGTTTTGCGTAGCCCCCCTTCAGCGCCCGCTCCACCCGGGCCTGTGCAACGGCCAGCGGACTCTTCCCCTCCGCCCGCGTCGCCACAGTAACGGCCAGAAGGGTTGAGTCCCCGGCCGCAATCCATCCGGCGCAGACCGCATAATCCACACCCCCGACCGTTGGCTGCTCGAACCAGGTCCATCCCTCCCGCCCTCCCGCCCGGGCCGCCGGGTAGTTCAGCTTTTGAACCGATTCCGGATTCCGCAGTTTGAAGCTCGGGGCACTCCTGCCCGGTATTGTGGCCAGAAGGACCGGCTCGGCCACATTCGCGGCATCCACAAAGGCCCTCAGTTCTGATCCATCCTCAAACCGGGCCCGGCCGGTGGCCTCCGCCAGCAGCAGTTCGAACTCCTTCACCCGCTTCCCGGGCTCCAGTTCGATCTCAAGGCGGCCCGCCGGCAGCTTTGTGGGCGGTCCGTCATAGTCGTAGTTGGAATCGAACACCTCGTTGAACTGCTGCATCCCGTTCGTGGCCACCATCTGCTGCATGGCTTTCCATGTGAACTGGTCCCGCACCTTGATGAAGGCCTTCGAAGGGCGCTCGTCCCAGAGGTCCCCCCGGTCCAGCGAGATCTTCAGCACATTGTCCCCGCCCCAAAGCAGGGCCCCCATCATGCCATTGCCCAGCGGCACCGCCTCATCCCAGGTCTTGATGGGTGCGGTGAGGCGGATGTTCAGGGATGGGTCGGGGGCGGCCCCGGCTGCAAGCGTCATCAACAGGGCGATCCCCGGGATGACCCGGGCCAAAAGCGGCAGGGCGGAGGTGGACGCGCGTCCCCTGCCGCAGGAATAAAACATGTTCACCCGCCAGTGGTTACCACAGGTTCACCGAACCCGCAACGGCAGGCTTTCCGAGTGGGAGTTGAATTCCGGGGCATACATGCACTGGATCTCCGCCACGCCGGTTTGATACTCCCCGCGCAACTGCACCCTGGTGGAATACTCAAACACGTAAACCCCCTTCGGCAGGTAGTCGATGAAGAAGTGGGATGCCGTGTCCCGGGTGGTTTCGTAATAGGCCAGGCCGTCCTGATACTTGTAATGCGAAAGGGTGTTCACCGGCTCGGTGCCACTGCCGCGCTGGTCCTTGAGATGCACATATTCCATGTCCCGATCCGACCTCAGCTCGATGCGGACCACCAGCTCATCCCCGACCCGCACAGGACCGGTCACAGGGGTCAGTGCCGGGCCGGAGGCCGTGTTGGATTTCACATAAAGGGTCTTCCGCAACTTCAGCGGCGTTCCCGCATACGCCGTTACCTTGCTGATGTCCTCCAGGTATTGCCAGTGGACGCTCCCCCAGGCCACGCCCGGATCGGTCTTCTTCACGGTGATCGTCCCCTGGCCGGGCTTGATTTCCGGCCCGGAGAACCGGACCTCATAAAACCCGGTGCCCGGCTCGACCTGGCTCCGGGTTCCTGCCGGCAACTGCGCACCGCCCGCAAGGCGCGGAGTCAGGTCCTGGCCCCCCATCTTTACCTGCACCAGGACATCGCTGGAGAGCAGGGATGGGCCCCCCAGCAGCAGGGCATACACGGCATCCGCCGTTGCCCGGGTGGTTTTCCAGTCCTGGGTCTGCTTCTGCTTCAACAGCCACACGCGCAGATCCTCGACCGCCTTTGCATCATTGGCCACCTCGTCGAATGCCTCGATCATCAGCGCCTGTGTCTCGATGGGCGCATGATACCACCACCAGCTCAGTTCTGTGTCGCGCCAGAACATTCCCATCTCGGGATCGTTCACGCTCCGCTCCCGGAGGGATGCAAGAATCGCCGCAGGGGTCGGATCTGCCGTCTTCGCCTGTTCAGCAAACCGCTTCAGAGCCAGCGCCAGATGGCCCTGAGTCTGGCGCGACCCGGTCTTGAGCCAATGCTCCCGGGCGCGGGCCAGCAGGAACGAGACGGCGGCCTGGTGTTCCTTGGAGACGGGCTGGTCCTTGAGGAAAAAGCTGCGCCCATACAGGTAGAGGGCATCCGTCGAACTTGGAACGTATTTCTCGGGGTTGGGTCGGCTTTGAATCTTGCGGAAGGATTCGGTCACCCAGCCATCCAGCCGCCGGAGCGAACGCAGGGCCTGGGGCGTTGCCACATCGACACCCAGATGCCGCAGGCGCCCCAATCCCGTGGTGATGTAGAGGGTGATGTAATCGTTGGCCCGCCCGCCCGGGAACCATGGCCAGGCCCCATCCTGCAATTGCAGTTCCTGCAGCTTTTTCAGGAGGTGCGCCGTCTCGTTGTTGAGCCGGTTGTCATCGAAGAGCACGCCCACATTGCGCCGCGCCTGACTCTCCGCCTGGGCCTGGCGGAACCAGGGGGTCTCCTCCAGGGCGATGTTCTTCAAATCCTGGTTTTTCTCAAGGGGACTGTCCACGGCGCGGGTGTTGCGCCACAGCTCGAATACCCGGTGTATTTTTGGATCCGACTTCGCAATCGACCGGGCCAGGGCATTGGCGTAGAGCCGGTTGAAGGTCTGCTCCGAGCATTCGTGGGGATACTCCATCAGGTATGGCAGCGCCAGCACCGCATACCAGGCCGGTTGCGACACCATCTGCACCGTCAGGCTTTGGTTCCTCAGGGTTTTGGATCCACCCGATTTCGAAAGCCGGGTGAACTCAAAATTCCTGCTGCCCGGCCCGCGGATCGGCAGCGGAAGCGATTCCGTGACCAGCACCCGGCTGGAGAGGACCGGCAGCCAGCCCTCCTCACCATCCGAGACCGCGTCCGTGGCGGCCACCGCCTTGTAACTGAGAAATCCGCAGCCATCCGGCACGGTGATCCGCCATGAAACGGTTTTCGATGTGCGAGGCCCGATGGTGAAGCTCTGCTCCGGTTGCCTGTTGCCCAGCAGCTCATCGGCGCCCGCCTCATTCAGGGCCTGCTTGAACGTCAGGCGCGCCCGCCCCGACTGCTGGCGATCCGATTGGTTGGAGACTTTGACGGTGAACTCCACCACATCCCCCTCCCTGAGAAACCGCGGGGCATTCGGCTGCACCATCAGGTCTTTGGCAGTGACGGCTTCGGCGGTGATGCCCCCCGAGCGCAACTGCGGATCATGTGCAAAGCCGAGGAATTTCCACCGGGTGAGGGCTTCCGGCATGGTGAACTGCATCCGCACAACACCGTTTGAATCGGCCATGAGCTGCGGGAAAAAGAAGGCGGTTTCCGCCAGGTTTTTTCGCGCGGCAACCGCGCTGAGGTCGGCTACGGGTGCAGGGGCTTTCGCAGGCATGGGCTCGGGGGCGGCCGCCGATTTGGTTTTTAACGCCGCACCCGGCATTGCCCCGGCCATGGCATCGAGGGGGGGCACCGACATTGGAACCGCACTGTCAGCCATGGCGGCAGGGGCATTTCTCATTTCCGCCGGTGCCATGCCGTATCGGCGTGCATACATTACCGCCTCGCCACGGGTGGATATCAAGCCGTCAATCAGACCCGGCGCAAAACCCCGGTATTGAATGTCCACACTGGCGGTCCGGTCGCGCCACGAGCCCGCCAGATGCGCAAACTCGAGGGGAAGGTTTGCAAATTGACTTTGGAATTGGGAGTTGTCCCGTCGAAAGACGCCGAACTCCACCGGCCATTCATGGCCTGCAAAACTGTCGAGGGAGGCGTCGTAAAGGGCGGCCACCATCTCGGCAGCCCGCCGCTCCGCCATTCCCCGCCCGTCCTGGCCCTGGATGCTCAAGGTCCAGGTTTCCTTCTGACCCGGCTGGAGTTTGGAGACAAAATGCTCCCATTTCAGAGTCAGGTCCTTGTTCTTCCATGGGACATCCACGAAGTGCTGGGCACCGAGGCTCCGGTTCTCCCGCACCTGCATCACGCTCACCGTAAACCCGCCGCGCATCTCCTCGGTCACCTTGATCCGGATCTGGCGCTGTGTCCGGCCCGGCTCGGTCCAGTATCGCTCGATCACCCGCCCCCGGTGCAGCACTTCGACACAGGCCCGCCCGGCCTCGTAACCTGTGCCCCATACTGCCATGAATTCATCCCCGGGCTGCGCCTCCCACTTCGGCGCCTCCAGCAGGAAAGGCACCCGGATCCCCAGTTTCTGACCCTCCCGCTGGATGACTTCCAGCGGAAGGCGGCCGGTGACTTTTTTACCGTGCCGATCCTGCGTTTCCACCACCGCACGGTAAGCCCCCTCGGGAAGTGCGAATTCCAATGCGCTTTCCCCGTTCGTCCCGGTCGTAAATTTCTTCTCAACGACAACCTTCCCCAGTGGCCAATGGATCGGCTGGGAGAGATCCGGTTCCTGGTCCCGGTCCGGTTCCTGAACAGCCATGGGCGGCCTGTGGACGGTTGCCGGTGGCTCCAGCGCATACACTTTCAACACACCCTCCGCCACCTGTGGCTCGCCATCCAGCGAGAGCGTTGAGACGGTGACCTTCACCGGCTTCCCGGTCTCCAGCCACGGCGGGGCTGCCAGTTTCGCCTCCAGAGCCGTGTAGCCCACGCGAATATCCCGGGATGCGGAACGGGTCTCCCCGGCGGTGTCTGTCACATCCGCTGTGATGAGATAGAGGAAGGAGGGTTCATCCTTTTCCGGCACCTTCAGATCCGGCTTTGCGGGAAATTGGATTTCAAACCGGCCGTCACTCCCGGTCTGGGCCACGCCATGGGCAATTTCCTGGCTTTCACTCCTCACGCCGCCCCGCCCCCACCAACCCCACCACCACGGCATGCGCACCTCCCGCACCACCCGGTATTGGACGCTTGCCCCATCCACCGCAGCCCCTGTGTAGCCCATCGCCACGCCGCTCATTTTGACCACATCGTTCAGCCGGGCCGGTGTTTTGGGGGGATCCAGTGTGACCTCAAACTTGGGCCGTTTGTATTCCTCCACCCGGAACGACGCCATGCCGCCCGCCTTGCTCTCCATCACCCGCAGGGCCATCGCCCCCATCACCCGGTCCCTCGGGGCGGTGAAGCTGCCTGAGAAGGAGCCGTAGTCATTGGCCTTGTGCTTCTGCCGGGCAACCTCCTTCCCGTTCGCATCCTGGAACAGCACCGTCAATCCCTCCCCCTTCATCACCTCGTAATTGTTCCGGGCCTGGTCCACCGCGAGGCAGATGCCCTTGTAGTGGATGGTCTGCCCGGGCCGGTATATGGCGCGATCCGTGAAGAAAATCGTCTGGGTGGAGCGTTGCTCCTCCCGCTCCATGCGCCAGACCCAGAGCTCCCCGGCAGCCGCCAGCTGGTCGGCCCCCTGCTGCGCCAACAACAGGTGCCGCTTCTGTGGTGCGGCGCTCTGTTTGAAGAAACCTTTGTCATCCGTGACCCCCTCCGGTTCCACAGTGCGCACGCTGTTCTGGTCGTGGCTCCAATGCCGGATCCGGGCGCCCGGGATCGGTTCCCCGGATTCCGAATCCATCACGCATCCCTCCAGGGTTCCATCCCGGTCCCGCATCACAAGCGCAAGCTGGCTCACCCAGACCTCGCACACGGAGAGAGTGTTGTCGATCTGCGAGAACTGCGGATCGTGGCTGGCAAAAAGCAGGTAGAATCCGGGGGCCAGCTTTCCCGGGGCTTTGAGGGTGGCGGTACGTTCCTTGAAATCGGTCGTGGGGGGCAGGGGTTCGCTCCACGCAAGGACCGGCTTGGTGCGCATCTGTTCCAACTTCTCCACGGTGGTCAATTCTCCCTGGGAACGCCGGTCCGCATCCCAGAGCTTTTCCCAATCAAAGGCGACCAGCCGGAAATGGACGTTCGTCACGTTCCGGTAGTTCACCGTGATGTCAGCCTGCGAATGACCCCACACCCGCTCGGTGGTCACCCGTGAGCTCCGGGACTCTATTTCCACCACCAGATTCCGGCACAGCTTCCCCCCGATGGACGCCGGGAACATCTGCATGGCCCGCAACGCCAGGAGACGCGCCCCCGCGTAATCCCCTTCCTGCTGCAGCTGCCGTGCATTCCGCTCCATGGCGAGCGTGACAATGTCCAAATCCGCATGCTCCCGGGTGAACCGGGACAGCGCGACGGTGTAGCGGGCGGACTTCTTCTCCCCGACGGCCACATTGAAGCCCCACGTGAGCCGCTCCAGATCGGCAGCCGCCAGGGCGGTGCGTGGCTCGGGATCGTTCTGATGGACCCGCAGCAGGTCCTGGAGGACCCTGATGGCCTTGAGCGCGGAGGCCTTCTGGTCGGTGGTCCGGGGTTTCCAGGAAAGAAAATCGGCGGTGAAATCAAAGACCGGGTCTGCGGCGGATACCTCGAACGCCTCCTCAGGCCGTGCCGCCGCCTGCCCGCCGGAGGCGTAGAAGGAGAGGGCCTCATGGGCGATGAAATCGTAAAGCGTGGGTCGGTGCGCATCCGGCATGGTCCCCGGGGTCAGGAGCAGGGACCAATCGGCGATCGGCATCGTTCTCAGCAGGGGCTGCGCCGCAAGCGCCTTCTGGAACTGGGTGTCAATCTCGGCAAAGAGTCGTGGCAGATCCCACGTGGTGAAATCCCCGCCCGGTTCAGTGGCCAAGGCGGTGCGCCGCATGAAACGCCAACGGTTTTGCTCGAAGTAGTTCCAATAGAAGTGGGCCAGCAGGGTGTCGAACATTGGAGCCATCTCCCGGGGAGCCCTGGCCCGCTCCTTCTCCAGCCGGACGATGCCCTCCTCCGGCTTGCCCCCCTGGATCTGGCCTTCCAGGGAGATCCTCATGCCCACCGCCTTCACCGCCTCCGCCCAGGCCTTGTCTTTGAGCGCCCCCTCCAGAATCGGACCCAGGTTGGTGATGGCGCTGCGCGGCAGCCCCTTCTTCGTCGCATCCTCCACCTGTTGCCAGAGTTTGTCTCTGGGACCTGCAAGGAGTGTTTGGGTCAGGGCAATGGCCAGCAGGACCACGCCGAACAGCAATCGTTTCATGGTTCTTCCTTTCGCCGTCTTCCTCCGGGGGCACGCTCACACCCCGGCTGTCTGGCCCGCCGCAACGGCCTCTTTATGCCTCGGGGGCGGGCACCTCAGTGTCGGGCGCGGGCTTGGGCCTGTAAAGGACCGCCACGTTCCCAACACGCATCACGAGGGCGCTGCCCGATTTCTCCGCCAACTGAGGAGCGAGTTCTTTCTTCTCCTCCTTGTGGTCGTCGAACCGGACCTTCAGCAATTCGTTGTGCTTCAAGGCCTCATCCAGAGCCGCCAGAAAGCCCGCGCTCAAGCCCTCCTTGCCCACCTTCAAAGTGGCTTTCAGGAGCTGGCCCCGGGCTTTCAACTCACGGATCTCGGTCTTCTTCAGCTGAATCATTGCCCAATGTGCGCCTATTTCACGGAATCTGTCAACGGAACTGCCAATGTTTGCAGCAGTTCTCATTTTGACTTTGGACGGGACTTCTGAGAGGGGCATGAAGTGGGGTGGATGAAGGACGCGCAGGATTGTGACGCAATTGTCACACGATTGTAACTTGTACAAGGACCTTGGTAATGGCATCTCTATGGACG
>CAIWMU010000125.1 GCA_903913865.1 uncultured Verrucomicrobia subdivision 3 bacterium | reverse complement strand
TGGTTCCTCTTGGCCCAACATTGTTGAAGGACGTCCCCGCATCGCTCAAAATCTCGAAAATGCCCCCGGGTGCGTTGCTCATCACAGACCCGCTCCCGGTGTAAAACGGTGCCCCAAACGCTGGGTTGTGGCTGAACCCCATCACTCCCATGTTCACCAACCGCCCGCCACGCAACTCCTTCACCGCCGTTCCGCTGATGCTCCCGCCATTGCACTGCACGTTCCCGGTGATCAACCCGTCAGTCCAATCCAGAGGACCCTCAAGGATCAAGACACCTGTGCCAGAGAAAGTTCCTCCAGCAAGACCAACTAGTGCGTGAGAGTTCCCTATTCCAACTCCATTCAGTGTGAAAACCCCTGCTGCAAGGTTCAGACTCTGCGTTCCCTGCGCCCCACCAATCATGAGGCTGGAAACGGTCGCGTTCGCATTGACAGAAACCGTGTAACTTCCGCTGTTGGTTATCCAGACCGCATCCAAAGGATCGGGCACCTGATTGGGATGCCAATTGGCAGAGTTCCCCCAGTTCCCGCCAAGGGTATTTGTCCAGACCAGATCGGCAGCCCACATGGGTTCTGAAAACGAGGCACAGGCCAGAAGGAAGGCTGCGATGCGAGGTATTATGGATTGGGTTTGCATGGATGATTTTGTTAAGTTCAGCTTTTGGAGGGACAAGTTGACAACTATCATTCGGGATGGGCACCACGATGGGGCATGGAGGGGAGACTCTCTGCCAATCCACCGGATCGGCCCATTCGAAAAGGGTCCTTAGCCAGAAGTCCGGAACCCATTGCGGACGGATCGATGTTCGCAACGATTCCGACCCGATCTGAATACCCACCCCGAAGAAACCCAACTCCTGCCCCTTCATGAATGATCATCAATCGCCTCCTTTGGGTATTTCGAGAAACTGCCCCGATCAGCAGAACCCATCCTGGGCATTGCTGCGGGCAGCAAATCGATAAAACCCACTGTATTGGTGGCACCTAATGTGCCTTGCTGCAAGTGAAATCGGAGGAATGAAAAAACCTGTCTTGCGTTCACACAGTCTCTGGATCAAAACTAAGCAATGTCGGCAAGAGTTTGTTCCGCCGGTGGCGACGGCCTTGGGATCTGCAAGCTTGGATTGATTCCCACGCCCGCGCCCCAGTCATCCTGCTCGAGAAAACCTGTAGGAACGACTGCCCACGCCACTGAATAGGAAGACAACCCACCCTAGACCATGGCAGCCTCAAACCTGTGAAATTGCTCGTCATCGAGGATGAAAAGAAGATCGCGGCCTTTATCCGCAAAGGTCTGGAGGCACAGGGATTCACCGTTGAAGTGTCCTCCAACGGGGATGACGGGTATGCGATGGCAGTCTCCCGTCCCTATGACGCGCTGGTCCTGGACATCATGCTGCCGGGTCGGGATGGGCTGAGCATCCTTCGGAACATTCGCGAACGAAAGATCCCGCTCCCCATCGTCCTTCTGACAGCCCGCAGCGAGTTAAACGAGCGTTTGGAGGGGCTTAACCTCGGCGCCGACGATTACCTGACAAAACCGTTCCACATTGAGGAATTGATTGCCCGCATCCACGCTGTCACCCGCCGTGCGGCAGGAACGAGCCAGAGCATCCTCACGGTGGCTGATCTGACAATGAACCTTCTCACCCGGAAGGTTGCGCGCGCAGGATCGCCCATCGAACTCACCGCCCGTGAGTTCTCTCTTCTGGAGCATCTGATGAGGTCACCAGGTCGTGTTCTGACCCGCGTCGAAATCTGCGAACGCGTATGGGACTATAATTTCGATCCCGGCACGAATCTGGTGGATGTCTATGTCCAACGCCTTCGCAAAAAGGTGGATGGTGACTCGGATCTAAAGCTGATCGAAACGATCCGCAGCGTGGGCTACCGCATCAAGGGGAACGAATGAGACCCCTTCCCTCCAGACTCAAAATCGCCCTGCTTTCAGCCGGGATCTCAGGCATCGTTCTCATCGCATTTGCCATCGTGATGTCGATGCTCATCCACGACATGCGCATTGAAACCGTGGATCGCGAAATTCGCACGCTGGCCTCGCGGCATCCGGGATTGTTTGCAGGGCGCGGCAGTTACGAACGTCTCGGCGGGTCCCTTGAGTTCGCCTACGGTGCCGATTACACGAACCATGTCATTCTCTTCCTCCGGAACCCGGCCGACGAAATAGTTTACACGACCCCACACTGGCCGGCTGACATTGATCCAAAAACAGTGGACCCGCTATCCCGACAAAAACCCGTCACATCTCCATCTCCCGCCGCCGGAACCAACACTGACACCAGCCAGGGGCGAAGTGAACGGGGCAACGGTGCCCGCGGGGGCTTTGGTCGTGGATTTGGCCAGGGAAGAGGCGGCCCTCCCGATGTCCTTTTAACAAAGGAACCGAGGTTTTTTACGAAAAGAGGGACGACCTCCGTATGGCGGTTTGGTGTGCTGGGCAACGACGATGTCACCATTGTCATCGGGCTCAACCAGCAGGAGGTGCATCACGATCTCGACCAGGTGCGCAACGCATTCCTGCTGGCGTTGCCGGTAGCACTCTTCCTTGTTGGATTGGGCGGCTGGATTGTGGCAGGTCGTGCACTCCACCCGCTGAAAACGATCGCGGACACGGCTGAGCGCGTCACGGCCAGCGGTCTTCACGAACGCATCCCTTTGGGAGCGGAAGGACCGGAGGCAACCAGACTCATCAACGTGTTGAACCAGATGATGAACCGGTTGGAGACAAGTTTCCGGCAGGCCACGCGTTTCAGCGCCGACGCTTCACACGAACTGAAGACCCCGCTCGCCATCATGCAGGGAGAGCTCGAAAACGCCCTGCAATCTGCGGAACCTGGATCAAGCGAGCAGCAGTTGTTCAGCAATCTTCTCGAGGAGGCCCAACGCCTCAAGACCATTACCCGCAGCCTCCTCCTCCTCTCCCAAGCGGATACAGGCCAACTCAAATTGTCTCTCGAGACCGTTGATTTGAGTGCTGAGCTGGAGCCCATGTTGGAGGATGCACGGGTGCTGGCCTCCGAGTCAGGACTTCAATTTGAGGTCCAGATCACTCCGCACCAACTGGTGCAGGCAGACCGACCGCTGCTGCACACCGCCGTTTTCAATCTCATCAGCAACGCAATAAAATACAACGAACCAAAGGGGACAATCTCACTCCGTCTGGAGCCACAAGGTGACACACTCTTGCTCACCATTGGCAACAGTGGCATACCGATTCCCACAGCCGACCAGCCCAAAATTTTCGACCGCTTCTTTCGGGGAGGACGCCCGGGTGGCGCCAACGTGGATGGGGTCGGGTTGGGATTGAGCCTGGCAAGGGAGATAGTCCGCGCCCATGGCGGCGAACTTGCACTCAGGGAAAGCCACCCGGGTTGGACATCGTTCACCCTTTCCCTCCCGGTTCACAAGCGGCAAGCCACTTGATTTTCACCAGGTCCTGCGTGCTCGATAGTAGCGAGCGGATGGACCTGCCGTTCCAGCCTCCTCAACAAAAATCAACGTTCCTGTGCTGTCCACAAACTCCAGCAAGGCCCCATCAATCCAGTCAACGAGATTGGTGCTCGACTGGAGGCGGAACTGCTGATCGGTCGCGCCTGTGAACAGCAGCACGTTCATCCCCGATGTCTGGCTGAAGCCAGCCACCCGGATGGGGGTCGGATCCGGGGTCAACTGGCTTCGTAGAATGGTGCCTTCGCTGCCCACGATGATGATCTGACCGTTCTGGCTGCTTACACCGTAGAGCGATTTCTTGGTGAGCGTTCCCTGGTTGACCCAGTTGGTCCCGTCTGAACTGGACAGCACAGTGCCGAGATTTCCCACAACCACCCACGTGTCATCGACAAAGTCCGCCGCGTTTAGCCACGCTGTTGAACCAGTTGCCCCAACCCTCCAGCGCACACCATCGGTGCTGGTCAGAACACACCCATTCTGCCCCACCACAACCAGCCTGTCCTTTAGCCACTGCACCTGACTCAGCCAATTGGTTGTGCCGGAGCTGCGCACGACCCAGTTGGTCGCCTGATCACTGCTCGTAAGAATCGTGCCTCCACTGCCCACCGCCACCAACCCTCCGGCAAACGATTCCACGCTCATCAGGAAGGCGCTCGTCGCTGTCTTGCGTTGCGTCCAATTTGTGCCACTCGGGCTTGTGAGGATGGAGCCATTCCCTCCGGCGAGAATGAACTGTTTGCCGTCATGGCAGACCCCCTGCAGGTCGTTGGTGGTTGGCCTGGGCGAGATCTGATTCCACAGGAACACATTCGTTCCCCATAACACCGTCCCTTGGGAACCCACGGCCAACAGCATGTTTGAACTGCCTCCAACGCCCAGAAGCACCGCATTGGTTGCCGTAAAGGGCACAAGTTCAAAATCCCAATCCACTCCGTTGGGGCTGGTGAGGATGGTCCCATAATCCCCCACAGCCACGTAGTGGGTCGGCGTGCGGGTGGCGGACCAAAGCCATGTCCGGACAGGTTCCGAATGCGGGCGCCAGGTCGCCGGTTCGGCCAGATTTGTTCTGATCCCCTCGACCATCATCCCGGACCGCCCTGCGAGCAGATAGTAGCCACTTGCATAAAGTCCCGAATAATAGGTCCAGCTCGGGGCGGACGCGGGAATGGAACCTGAAATTTGATTCGACCACCCCCCGCTCCCCTCCGAAAGCCTCAGCTCCAGATTCCCGGCAGCGATATGCGAATTCACGGCCCCGGCAGCGGTGTATAGATTATTTGTCGCCCCGGATTTTGCCACGGTCCACTGTGCGCCATTGGGACTGCTGAAGGCCTTGCCACCATCGCCCACGGCCAGATAGTGGTCCCCAAGCCAGGTCACCCGGTTGAGATTTGTTGTCGTGCCACTGGTGCGGACCTGCCAGGCGCTCCCACTCTGGCTGCTGGCAATCAGCCCCCGCTCACCGACCGCGACAAAATTCGTGCCGCTACACGCTACACCCCGGAGCCAATTCGTAAACGGCGGGGTGATCCTCTGCCAGTTCACGGCGTTTGTGCTCGTGTAGATCGCTGCATTGTCCCCAACCGCCACAACCGAGTTGGTTGAAGCTGCAACGCCTTCAAGCCAGTCCGTCGTCCCGAGCTGCAACCCGTTGAAATTCCACGGGTCATCCGCAAACATGATGGTGCCCGCCTCCCCTGTGATGACCAGACGCCCGTTCAGCATGACACACGCCCTCAAAGCAGCTGTCGTGTAACTGTCACGCGGAGTCCAGGTTTCCCAATCGTCGCTCAGGTAGATCTGTCCCCGCTCCCCCACCTGGACGGTCAGAAAATCATTGGCAGTCTGGTCAACGACGTTCGCACCATGAGGTGTGGGGTTGGACCATCGCCACAAGGGCGGCATGTGACCTGCCTCCAAACGGGTCGCAAGGGTGAGAAACCCCAGGACCAGTGAAATTATAACCAGCGGCCACCACGCCATCCCCCCGCAACACCAACGCAAGAGTTCAGGCACAGGCAACATCAACCCCTCTCCGACACAGTCACTGATGCATCGAAATGGACCTTGCCCCCCTGCGTCCTGCCTCCTTAGCAGCCGCGTTCGGATCCGGACGATGGAGGTTCCAGCTTCTGACTCTTCATTCACACCAACACGGTTCGTTTTCATAAAGCATTCGAAGACTCCGCTCTCAACTTTGGAGTGCATCCACCCCGTCGCTTTCAACCAGCACAACCTCTGGAAGTGACAGGGAGAACACACACCCCTCGGGGGATGTCTCCTTTAATTTCAGTGTTGCACCCAGCTGGTTTGCGAGTTGTTTGCTTATGGCCAGACCAAGACCGCTGCCGCCGTGGGTCGATGTGCATGGGGTGAACAACCTCGGCACAACATCCCCCCGCAGTCCCGGCCCCTCATCCTCCACCTCACAACTCACACAATTCCCTTCCCGGGTGAGACGGATGCAAACCTTGCCGCCCCTCGGAGTCACCTTGACGGCGTTGTGAATGAGATTTTCCAGGATCAGCAAAGTGAGATTTGCATCCCTGTTCGACAGGACACCCCGGGCCGCGAGCAGAGTGATCAGATGGACACCGCTCTCCGTCACCACAGGCCCGAGTTTTGTGTTCAACACCTCGACCAGTTCGGCAAGCGTGATTTGATACTTTTCGCCACCACGATCCTCCCCCAGGACACGCACCACATCGTGGACAAGTTGTTGCATCCGGTTGGTGGATGCCGCAAGGGCCTGCAGATCGACATCAGAGGCCCCGTTTCCATGGCTGGAGATGAAATCCTGCAAATTCGCCAGAGGATTGCTCAACCCATGGATGAGATGAGCGGTGACCGATCCGAGCGCGCTGGTCTTCGCCGCGAGGACCAATTCATGGTTTGCGCGCAGCAAACGCACGGTCCGCTCCTCGACCGTCGCATGAGCCTTGCGCAGCCTGCGGTAGGCCCAGAGCAGCACCCCAGTGAGCAGCACCGCACCACCCGTGTAAAGCCCAAGCCCCAGCAACCACAGGTGCCCATCCACACGGGCGTATTCCCTGGCAATGCCCCGGCCATCAAGAAGAAGTTGCGCCGACGCCACAAAATTGGAATCGCCCCTGGCGTGCAGGGGAATGTTCACCTCAAGTACAGGAGTGCGGGATGATGGATCTCTACCCTCCGTATCCAGCATGAAATAGTCGGAAAGATCGGCAGACTCATGAAATCGACTCACCGGCTGCAACCCTTTCAAAAGGGCCAAATCATCACTGGCAAGTTTCCCGGCAAGCAGCGCGGGTGGGAAAGCGGTCTCAAACAGCCCGTTCAGATCAAACAACCGAACACCCAAAACCCCCTCCTTGATCTGCGAAATCTCCAACGCAAGGGCAAGTTGATCGACTGGATTTCCAAGTCGCTGTGTGATGTTTGATCCGCTGCCATTGGCATATTGGCGGGCCAAAGCCACCGTTGTGAGGATCTCCCCGTCCCGCTGGGCGAGATGCTCCCTCAAATGGAGCCTCAAGTGAACGGTGGCTCCTCCCACCGTGATCCCCAGAACCACCATCGTCAACACCCAGGCCAGAAGGGCCACGGATCTGGACTGGGGTATCCAGTCGGTGCCGCTGCCGTTGGGCATGCGTTCATTCAGTCTTTCGCTTGCCATTGTCGCTCCTTCACTAAAACGTCCAAACCAGCCCGCCCATCATCGTGGTGGCCTCATAATCATCGAACTCAAGGTTGGAAAGAGATCTGTCCCAGCCCCAACTGGCGTTGATTGCAAGGTGCTTCGTGAATTTGTATTCCGCCCGTAGCACCAAATTCAGCATGTTTCTCCTCCGCAATTCCAGATCCGTGGCACTCACCGTTTGAATCCCGTATTCGTATTGGCTCCACATCACCTGAGCCATGAGATCCCACTTCCCGGTCCGATACCGGAGCCTTTGGAGAAGATGGACCCTGTCATTCCCATAAAAGCCGGAGCCGTTATCCCCGGAGATGTCGATGCCTGCCGATGTAACGGTCTGCCACCGCTTCTTCGCATCCCAATTCCGGGTGATTGAGAATTCGAACGCATCCGCATCCAGACTCAGCAGGGAGTTCGTCACCGCTTCGCCGATCGGGCTCAAACGCTCCCGGGTATCGTAATCGAGCCGGATGTGCTGATAGGAAAGTGCGATCTCCGATCCATTCCCCCATCCGTAACCGGCAGCAACCCGGGGGCCAAATTGCCAGTAACTGTCCAGCGGCGTCTCCAACCATTGTCGGGTGCAGGAGAATTCTCCCTCGACCCAAAAGGGGCCGATGGTCTTGCGCAAAACCCACCGGGGTGTGAGGGTGTGGCCGAGGATCAAGCCCACGCTGCTTTGACTCGTGTAATTGGCGGCGTTGTCAAACACCTGATTCTGAAACATGTAACTCAGCCCGATGGTGCCCTTCCACCCTTTCCCGAAATCCCTGCCCAGTTGTGCCACTGCCAGGGCAGCCTGCTCATTCCTCACCGATGGCGCGTTGAAGTAGCGCACATCACTCGCATCCGCGAAAAAGCTGAGATACCACCCGCTTGTGGGGAGCCGAAAAACCATCACCTCCGCACCGGACATCCAGTAGGCGCTGCCCTGGGCGTTGGTATGGCTCAGCAGGACATTGTCCTTGTAACCGAACCCTCCCCGTATCGAAACCGAATTGTCCCAGACCGGAATCCTGAAGTCCTCCCCTTCCAACCCCAAACCATCCAACGATTGCGCACAAATTGGGTTCACCAGAAGGGCGAACCCGAGAATGCCAAAAACCCCTTGCCAGTGCGATGGGTTGGGGTTGCTGTTCATGGCTCAAATTCCGGTCGAAATGCCTGTTGTGCCGGGGGGGAGGAGTGGGCGTTCTCGAGTGGCGCCCACACCATCCTCCGCCATTCCGTGTCAACGATCACGACCAACACCGGGGTTCTCGGAGCCCTGATTCAGGATCGCATCGCGGTTGTTGCCGAACCGGGTCCGCATCTGATCAGCCTGCTGCCTCGCATCCTCACGGACCTTGCTGATCTGATCGCGCATCTGGACCCGCAGCTGATCCAATTCCTTCAGGCTCTGCTGCCGTTGCTCGTCAGAGCAGGTCTTGAGCTGGCTCATGATCCGGGTGCGATCCTGCTGGAATTGCTGCACAATGGTCTGCACATCGGCAGGCAGCTTCTGCTTTCCAAAGCGGTTCTGCGCCTCGTTGCCGGAGCCGCCGACCGCACCAACGACGTGCTGGAAATTGTTACTCCAAGCCTTGGGGGCGTTTGTCATGGCCAGACAGTTCGTTCCCCAAAGGTGGCTGTAGTCGTTGGCCTGATTTACATAGTTACTCGATGTGCCCGGGCCCGGACCGTTTTGCGCAAGGGCCAAACCGGTGGTGAGCAGAAGGCCCGACATGATGGTGATGATTTTCTTCATAGTATTGTCTTACTTTCTTTTTTTGTTTTTGTTTGTGGCGGAAGGCTTCAATCGAGCCGCCCGTCTGGCAACTACTCTTGCATAACCCGTGCCACAGCCCGGTGTGTTGGTGAAATGCCTGAAAACAGCCCGTATTTTGACATTTTGCACCCAATGCAGAAGAAATCTGCCCCGCTCGCCGGGCACCTGTTCCCATCCCTTTGCTGCAAGGTGGATTCCGATTGGTCTCTAGTTCCCATCTGACTTCCTTGTTTTGAGACCCAGACGGTAGCGGACAAAATCGCGCGGAACGCCCAGCATCCGTGCGGCGGCGGAGACGTTGCCCTCCACCTGGGCAAGCGCCTGGTGCATGAGTTGGTTGATGGCTTCATCCAGCGAAAATCCGGTCTCAGGAAAGCTGAACCCCTGCCTCATCCACTCCGGCGGACCCACAATCGGACCTGCAATCACGCAGCCCGGAATCTGCGGGAAATTTAGTTCCTCACCCTCCTCAAACACCAGAGCACGTTCCATCTCATGCGCCAACTCTCGCACGTTGCCAGGCCAGTGATGCCCCCTGAGGCGTGCCGCCCCGATGGATGAAATCCGCCTTGGGGGCAACCGGTGCTTTTGGGCCAGCTGTGCCACAAACCACTCAGCGAGCCGGCCGATATCCTCCCCACGCTCACGCAAAGGTGGAATGGCAACGCGAAAGAGGTCCAGCCGGTGGAACAGATCCTCCCGAAACAAGCCCTGTGATGCCCGCTCCTGCAAGTCATGTTGAGTCGCGGCGATGATGCGTGCATCCACCGGAATGGGCTTGTTTCCCCCAACCCGGCGGATCTTGCGGTCCTCTATCACCGTCAGCACCTTGGCCTGCAAACCCAGCGAAAGGCTCGGCAACTCATCCAGGAACAATGTTCCACCCTGTGCCGCTTCAAAAAGCCCCATCCGGGCGCTGCGGGCATCCGTAAATGCGCCACGTTCATGGCCAAACAACTCCGACTCTGCAAGGTTCTCGGGCAGGGCTGAGCAATTGACCTCAACAAGCGGTCCCGCAGCGCGGGGCCCATGCTCGTGCAACCAGCGGGCCAGAGCTGTTTTTCCGGTGCCTGTCTCGCCGAGAATCAGCACCGGCGGGAGCGGGCCGCTCATGCGGTTGTCAGCACCCAGAATCTTGTTCAACTGATTCTCCAGGGGCTTGAGCGAACTCCCAAATACAAAGCCTCCCGAGGCCTGCCCGGCCCTCCGGTGCTCCTCCACACGTGCCGATTGACTGGAACGTCGGGCCCGTTCCAGCACGAGGGGCAGTTCCTCGGTCTCAAACGGCTTCACCAGGTAATCTGCCGCTCCAAGCCTCATCGCTTCAACCGCCCCCCCAACACCCCCATGTGCCGTGACAACGATCACTGCGGTCCCCGGCCCAAACAGCTTTTCCTTCAACAAGTCCGTTCCCAGCCCGTCCGGCAAATTCACATCGAGAACCGCAAAATCGAATGGCATCGCGCCAAGCAGCCGCCGGGCTGCCGCAAGATTCTCCACTGCACTGACATCCGCACCAAATCGCTCCAGTAGGGCCTTCTCACGCTTGCGCAGCATGGGGTCATCCTCCACGAGCAGGATGTCCAGGCCTGACAGATCAAGTTCCCCCATATGAACAGCTCCGTTCACTCACCCCCCCTCCCATACAACAAATCCGGACGGCGCAAGTCGCCGCCCGGATTGTCGCGCTATTGCAACGCTTACTTCCGTGTTTGCGCGGGGGCGTTGGTGCAGGTTCCACTCCCATTGCGAGGCCCTGTTCCGTCCCGCAGGCCCTGGCGCGCGCAGTTACCCTTGCCCTGGCCCTTGCCCTGACCGCCCTGTCCATAGCCTGCGCAGTCGGTGCGGGGACCGCCATTGGGGCAGATTCCACCGTTCTTGTCCTGACACGCAGCCTGCCGTGCGGCGCGCTCTTCAGCTGTCTTCGGCGGCGCCCCGTATCCACAACCGTTGCCACCCTGCCCACGACCGTTCTGTGCCATCAGGGACCACGCCCCGGCGCTCATCAACAAACCGGCCACAATCAATCCCGCGAGTATCTTGTTCTTCATAATGTTCATTTCTTTCTTCTTTGTTTTGTTTTTGTTTAACCATCGGTCGCATCCATTGCGCCCTTCATGTATCAATAGACCACACGCGGATAAACAGAGCCCACACTCCCAGATGACAGTTTGTTCATCTTTCAAAATGATTCCCAACCCACACCAGGGTCCCAGCCTTCGATCGACCACGCGTCCACCGCATGCCACACATTCAAAAAACCCTGCCTTGCGCTTTCCCCGGCTCTTGATCTGAGGTTGCCCCGAATTGACGGACAGTGAATTAAGGAAGACACTGAACCATGAAAGCGACCATACAAGTGCCGGAGAGAGTCCAACGGAAATTTGATCCTGCATTTAAAGCCCAAGCCGTCCAGAACTGGATGGAGAGC
>CAIWMU010000124.1 GCA_903913865.1 uncultured Verrucomicrobia subdivision 3 bacterium | reverse complement strand
CCGAGGCGCTACCCCGGGTCCAGGCCACATCGCGTTCCCTACCCCGCAAGGGGTTGTGCCGTTCGTGCCCGCCGGGGGGGCGACAAACAAGGGCGGAATGAAATCGTGTTCGCGGGCGCGGAAGAGGAGTCCACCCGGAATGTATGTGGCATTTCCACGCGATACCCACACATCACATGCCACCCATTCGAACCATCGGCACAACCCCGTTGGGGTTGTTGATATGTTGTGCATTTACCCGGGGTAGCGCCTCGGCGGCGCAACCCCGGGCTTTATGGCAGAATCCCGTTGGGATTCCCGGAGGGGGATTTCCCGGTGCCCACCCGGTTGCCAATTGACGGTTGTCAGAACGACAAACGTAGCCGCTCGGATGAGGCCCTCCTCCATCCCCATCCATTCGCGGTTCGTCCTCGTCGCGTCGGCTCCGGACCACCGCAAGGGGTGCAAGCAATTCGGCGTCCAGCCTTTCCGCCGGAGCCCCATCAACGAACACCCGTGACTCCAAACCCGGTCCCGTTATCTCAATCCGTCGGACCTTGTTCGCATCTTCCGCCCCGGTGCAGGCACCACCAAGTTATGATGGACCGCCATCGAGGGTTGCGACAGACTGGGCTGGTCCCGATGCCGAAATGGATTGTTCCGGACTGCACATTGGTATTATGAAACAAATCTCCAGAATATTGGTTCTCCTCGCCACAAGCGCCTGCGCGGTTTTTGCCGATGGACTGCCCGGGGTGGGCCCGGTGTGGGACAACCAGAGTGATACCTGGGTGGCCAAGGATCGTTTGGGTCGGGCAGTGCCGACCTCGGAGGAGACCGGGGCACCGAGGGCGGACCGGACGGTGGCGATGTTCTACTTCCTCTGGCACGAGTCGGTGCATCCCGGGCCGTTCGACAATTCGAAAATCATCGCCGCCGACCCGGATGCGATGAAGAAGCCGACCTCCCCGCCCTGGGGTCCCTTGCATGCGCCGCATCACTGGGGGGAGTCGATTTTTGGGTATTACATCGGGGATGATGAGGGGGTGCTGCGCAAGCACGCGCAGATGCTGGGGGATGCCGGGGTGGATGTGATCGTGTTCGACACGAGTAACCGCCTGACCTACCAGCGCAACTACCGCAAGCTCTTCGAGGTGTTCCACAAGGTCCGGCAGGAGGGGAACCGGGCACCGGCGGTGGCGTTCCTGACGCCGTTTTGGGATCCCTCCTCGACTGTGGCCGAGCTTTATGACCAGTTGTATTCGCAGAAAGTCGGTCAGAACCTCTGGTTTCAGTGGGAGGGCAAGCCGCTGATTCTTGCGAATCCCAAGCAGGTGGATGCCCGGGTTCAGGACTTCTTCACCTTCCGCAATCCGCAGCCGGATTATTTCCGGGGGCCGACCGGGCCGGACATGTGGAGCTGGCTGGAGGTGTATCCACAGCATGTGTTCCGCAACTCCCGGGGGGAGAAGGAGCAGATGTCCGTGGGGGTGGCGCAAAATGCAGTAAACGGGCGGCTGGGTTCGATGTCCGAGCCGGGTGCCATGGGCCGGTCCTTGCACGGTGGCAACTATGCGGAGCAATGGCGCCGGGCGATTCAGGAGGATCCAAGGGTGGTGTTCATCACCGGTTGGAACGAGTGGATTGCGGGGCGGTTTGACGAGTTCAACAAGATCAAGACCCCGCCGATGTTTGTGGATCAGTTCGATCAGGAGCACAGCCGGGACATCGAACCGATGAAGGGCGGCCATCAGGATGATTATTATTATCAAACGGTGAATTTCATCCGGCGCTACAAGGGCGTCCGCCCGGTGCCCGCAGTCGTTCCCCAGCCGATCAAGGTGGATGGGAAGTTTGAAGACTGGAGGGAGGTCCGGCCAGAATTTCGTGACACAATCAACGACCCGGTCCATCGCAAGCATCCCGGCTGGGGCAACATTGGCATCTACACCAACGACACCGGTCGCAACGATATCATTTCCGCAAAAGTAAGCCACGACCGCAGGCACGTCTATTTCTACGTGCGCACAGCCCAACCCCTCACCCCGCCTGCGGGGGCCACCAACTGGATGGTGCTCCTGCTCGACACCGATTCAAATCTGCACACCGGGTGGCTTGGCTACGACACCATCATCCGTCCCGGAACGACGCCGAATGTGGCATTCCGGTACGAGGGATGCGAACTGGAGCTGACCCTCCCACGCTCCATGTTCAGGGACAGCTTCGACTTCAAGTGGATCGACAACATCAGCCCTGGAGGAGACCCGAGTGAGTTGACCTTGAACGGCGACGCCGCACCCAACGACCGGTTCAATTATCGCGCCCTTCTGCGTCCGGCCCGGCCCTGAATTTGCTTATCGTCAGGCGATTTGCTTTGACACCCGCACGCCGTAAGTGTGCGATGCGGGCAATGAATCTCAAAAATGTGTGGTCGCTTCTTATTGCGACCTTTCTAGGGCTGGCTGCGGGGGCCATCCCCGCAGTTGCGGACGATGGCGCGATCGTTCTGGAGACCCCCCGGTTTCGCTACGAGATTGGCACCAATGGGGTGAACCGCTCGTTTGTGGATCGCGCCACCGGAATCAATTACCTGAAGCCGGGCGGAGCGGGTCCTTGCGCGATCGTGTGGAAGGCCGGGGCGGATTATTCAGCCACATCTGTAATCCATCGTGAGGGGCGGCTCCACATCCGGTTTGGCAAGCTGAACACCGAGCTGGTGGTGGGCACGGAGGTCCATCCGAAACACATCCTCTTCAAACTGGAATCCGTGGGCGGGGAGCAACCTGACCGGATCGCCTTTGTGAATGTGGATCTGGATCTTGAGGGCAGACCGCAGGAGGCATTCGCGGCCTGTGCGCTGGGTCTGAACCTCGCAACCCGTGTGGATGCGCTGCCGGCGTTGCAGAAGAATTTGCAGGCCATGGCCGAGAGCCGGTTCGGGCTTGCGGGTGCCCGGGTTGCGATGGTCGCGGCCCCCATGAAGGATCTGCTGCCGGATCTGCAGGATGTCCTTGCCACATCCAGCGAGCTGCCGCTGTGCAAGGCGGCCGGTCCCTGGGCCCCCACGGATCCGTTCAGCCGGGGTTCATACCTGTTCAACTTTGGATCCCTCTCGCTCACCAACCTCGAGGAGTGGATCACCACGGTGAAGAGCCTGGGCTTCACCCAGATCGACAACCACGGGGGCGGGGACTTCTTCCGGTTCGGGGATTTCAAGCTGAACGAAAAGCTCTGGCCCCGGGGCTGGGAAACGTGGGAAAAGGAAATCCTGCCGCGTCTGGAAAAGGCCGGGATCGGTTCGATTTTTCACACCTACGCATTCTTCATCGACAAGCGGTCGAAGTATGTCACGCCGGTTCCCGATCCCCGGCTGGATTCCTTCCGCACCTTCACACTGGCAAAGCCGCTCGCGGCGGATGCCACGGAAATGGTGGTCAATGAATCGACCGCCGAAATGAAGCTCATCACCGGCTTCTTTGAACAAAACAGCGTGACCCTCCAGATTGGAGAGGAATTGGTGACGTTTGGCGGATTCAGCAAGGAGGCACCGTGGACCTTTTCCAAACTGACGCGGGGTGCCCTGGGGACACATGCCGCTGCTCACGGATCCGGTGACAAGGCGCGGCACTTGAAGGAGATGTTCGGATTGTTTGTACCGGATGTTGACACAACACTGTTTGAGGAAGTGGCGGCAAATCATGCCGATGTCGTGAACCAGTGCGGTTTCAAGGGGATCTATCTGGATGCCATCGATGGGGCCGGGATCCTGAGGGGGTCGGACCAGGCATGGCACTGGGGAGCCACCTTTGTGGCGGCGATCCAGAAGCGGCTCAAGCGACCCACGGGAATGGAGATGAGCGCGATGTGGCATCATCTGTGGCAATACCGCACCCGCTGGCAGGCCTGGGATTACCCGGTGCGCGGCCATGTGCGTTTCATCGATATGCACGCCGAGAGCATCAACGGCGGTCTGCTGCTCCCGATGCACCTTGGGTGGTGGAGCTTCAATGCCTTCGATCCTCCGCAGGTGGAGCCGACCTATCCAGAGGTCATGGAGACCCTGGGCGCCCGGCTGGTTGGCTGGGATGCCGGGATCTCCCTGACTGCGTCGGTGGGGCGGGAGGCGCTGGCCAGAACCCCCCTGTTCCGGCGCTCCGTGGATATCCTGCGGACCTGCGAGGATCTGCGGCATTCGGGCGAATATACCGAACCGGCCAGGGCCCGGCTGCGTGAGGCTGGATCGGAATTCATGCTGATGACAAACAAGGCAGGGCGGGTGCGCTTTCGCAGCATGCAATCCCAATCCCACACGGTCGCCCCGGCGGAGCCCGTCACCCTTGAGTGGCAGGTCACGAACTCGCTGCCCGCGCAGCCGATGAAACTCCGGATTGAGGCGCTCATGGGGGTGTCGGATGCGAGCACCTCGGCGGTGGTGATTGCGGATTTCGCCGGAGCCGGGGACCGGGATTGGAAACGTTCCAGCGCGGCGGGGGTGTCCTTCACGAATGTCACAGAAGGTGCCACATCCGTCCTGATCGCCACCAACAGCGGGCAGGTGCCCCGTAACGGGGCCTGGGCCCGGCTTCAGAAGCCCTTGGAAAACCCCATCGATCTGTCCCATAATCAGGGACTTTCCGTCGAGGTGGAAGGGGATGGGTCCGGTGCGATTCTGGCGATCCGTCTGGAAAGTCCGGAACATATCGCCTTCGGTGCCGTGGCGGATCGTTATGTGGTTCTCGACTTCACAGGCAGACGAACCGTCACTCTGGTCGAGACGGAGTCCCGCCGTTGGAGCGATTACTCATGGGGTGATGGCAAGGGACCTTACAATGTTTACCGCGAGACGATAAAATTTGAGACGGTGAACAGCGTGAGTGTGTTTCTGCAAAACCTGTCCGGGAAGCGGGAAACCCGGGTTGGGATTGGACCCATCCGCGCGGTGCCGCTGAAATCGAATGCGCTTGTGAATCCGGTGATCACTATCGGTGGAAAGCCTCTGAGCCTTACGGCAACAGTTCCTGCCGGGGGATGGATCGAGTGCAATGGCCCGGAGGACTGTGTGATTTACGGGCGGAAAGGGGAGCCGCTCGGGAAAGCGACTGTCGAGGGTGCCTGGCCGCAACTGCCGCAGGGAACTGTGGATGTCCGCTTTGGTTGCGGAACCGAGGGGGAGATGCCGAGGGGGAGGATCGTGGTGTTCGCACTGGGCCAGGAGATCTGACCCGGTGCGACACTTGCAAGGAACTCCGGGGGCGGGCGGGATGCCCGCCCCCGGCACACATCAGAGCGTGGCGGCCACGAGATCGCCCACTTCCGTGGTCGAGTAGCCCATCTTCCCGGCGGCGAGGCTCTTCACCTTTTCGCGGGTCACCTTGATGACGGCGGTTTCGATGGCCTTTGCGGCCTCGGTCTCGCCAAGGAAATCCAGCATCATCTGGCCGGCGCAAATGGCTGCCAGCGGGTTGATCACGTTCATTCCGGTATATTTCGGTGCGCTGCCCCCGATCGGCTCGAACATGCTCGTGCCTTCCGGATTGATGTTGCCACCGGCGGCGATTCCCATCCCGCCCTGAACCATCGCACCGAGATCGGTGATGATGTCGCCGAACATGTTGTCGGTCACGATGACATCAAACCATTCCGGGTTCTTCACGAACCACATCGTCGTTGCATCCACGTGGGCGTAATCCCGTTTGATATCCGGGAAGTCCTTCTGGCCAACTTCGTGGAAGGCGCGCTCCCACAGGTCGAAGGCGAAGGTCAGCACGTTCGTCTTGCCGCACAGGGTGAGCTTCTTGTCCTTGTTGCGCTTGCGGGTGTATTCAAAGGCATAACGCAGGCAGCGCTCCACACCACGGCGGGAGTTGATGCTCTCCTGGACCGCAATTTCGTGCGGCGTCCCCTTGAAGACAAAGCCGCCGGCACCGGTGTAAAGGCCTTCGTTGTTTTCGCGGACCACCACAAAATCGATATGCTCCGGCTTCTTGTCCTTCAACGGGCAGAAGCGTTCGTCGTAGAGCTTTACCGGGCGCAGGTTGATGTATTGTTCCAGTTCGAAACGGGTGCGAAGAAGGATGCCCTTCTCCAGAATGCCCGGCTTCACCTCGGGGTGGCCGATCGCGCCCAGCAGAATCGCCGGAAACTTGCGAAGCTCCGAGATCACGCTGTCCGGGAGGACCTCACCGGTTTTCAGGTAACGATCCCCACCGATGTCGTAGTGGGTGTAGTTCAGTTTGAGCTGGAACTTGGCCGAAGCCACGTCCAACACCTTTATCGCCTCGCGCACCACCTCGGGTCCTGTGCCGTCGCCGCCGATCACCGCAATATTGTAGCTTTTCATAATAAATTGTCTGGTTCATGCCTGCCCCTCGGCAGAGACGCCCAATCTATGTGCTCCCCCTCAATTCCGCAAACGGGAAAAGGGGTCAGTCCTCACTTTTGACAGTTGAGCGGCATGGATGCGGCTTGACCCTGTCCGGGGGGTGGTTAGCCTTTGCAATCGATGAATTTCAGGCCAGAAGCAGATCAAAACTGCGGGGGGATTGTCCGTGCCCGCCAACCGGTCCTTTCTGACGCCCATCCGTAGCTCCTGAAGCACCCCACCTAGCGCATGCACTACATATTCGTATTCTGCTGTCTGGCGATCGTGATCTGGTTGTATTTTTACAACAATCCGCTGGGTCATGGGCGGTGGTTCATGGTGCGGCGCCTCATCAACTGGCTCCCCCTGGGGATGACCTACGCGTTTCTCTACATGGGACGCTACAACCTGAACGTCTCAAAGAATGCGCTGGGCACAATGATGTCCAAGGAGGATTTCGGGCTTATCTTTGCGGCGGGAACCATCACCTACGCCGTTTCATTCCTCATCAATGGCCCGCTGGTGGACAAGATCGGGGGGCGGAAGGGGATCATCATTGCGGCGGTGGGTTCGTCGATTGCAAACATTCTGCTGGGGGTTCTTACCTATTTGATGGTCACCAAGAGGGTGGATCTGAATCTCGTGGCAGCCTTCTCGTTCCTCTATTCGATCAACATGTATTTCCAGAGCTACGGGGCCGTCTCAATCATCAAGGTGAAGGCCTACTGGTTCCACGTCCGTGAGCGCGGCGTGTTCGGGGCTGTGTTTGGCACGTTGATTTCCCTGGGTGTCTATTTCGCCTTTGATTGGGGTCAGATGATTGTTGAAGTGACGAAGAAGTCCGCCGTTGCCACAGGCCTGGTCTCCAGCCTCATCCGCCGGGTGTTTGCGGTGGAGACGCAGACGGTGGACCCCACCTGGGCGGTCTTTTTCATCCCGGCAGTGTTGTTGCTGTTCTGGGCCGCGATGGATGTGTGGCTGATCCGGGACACTCCCGAGGAGGCCGGGTTTGCGCCATTTGACACGCATGATGCCTCTTCCGGTGAGATGGATGTGAAGTTCAGCACGATGGATCTGCTGCGCAAGGTGTTTCACAGCCGGTTGATGCTTCTGGTGGCGGCGGTTGAACTCACTTCCGGTGTTCTGAGGAATGGCATCATGCAGTGGTACCTGATTTTCGCCAAAGAGGTCCCCCAACCCGGTGCCGAGTTCGTAGTCAAGAACTGGGGTCTGCTCCTCTGTGTCTTTGGAATCATCGGCGGGTTTGCCGGGGGGCTCATCTCCGACCGGTTTTTCCAGTCCCGCCGGGGTCCGCCCGCGGCAATCCTCTCCGGCGTCATGTTCCTGCTCACAGTCTTGATGGCTGTGTTTCTGTTCAGGTCACCCATGGTTGTGGGATTGGCCGCTGTGCTCATTTCAGCTGCGGTGATCGGCGTGCATTCCTTGATGTCGGGAACGGCTGCAGCCGATTTTGGAGGGCGCAAGGCAACGGCCACCTGTTCCGGCATCGTGGATGGATTTGTTTATCTGGGCAGCGGGATTCAATCCTTCAGCCTGGGCTATCTCACCAGTTGGAGCTGGCATTGGTGGCCCATATTCCTGATGCCGTTTGCGTTGATTGGCGGAGGAATTGCCCTGAAAATCTGGCATGAGCTGCCTTCGGCCACCCGCAAATATATTGATGAGGTGGAGAAGCGCCGGACTGCGTAGCGGCGGGGGAGGGGTGGACCACGATCCGTCCCTCCGACCCCTCTTTCGGCGGTTCAGGCGAAGGTGATGCCCTCGCGCTTAAGGAGGGTCTTTTTCCAATCTATCCCCCCGCTGAAGCCCCCGATCTTCCGCCCCACCGCAAGCACACGGTGGCAGGGGATCAAGAGGGGCACCGGATTGGCTCCGCAGGCACCTCCCACGGCCCTCATGGCGGCGGGCTGCCCGATCACTCGTGCAATTTCCCCGTAGCTTTTGGTGCTGCCCAGCTCGATCGTCTGAAGGGCCGCCCAGACCTTCTGCTGGAAAGGGGTTCCGCAGTCCAGATCAAACGGCGGGAACGCACCAACGCCGACTCCTTCAAGGACATGGTTGACCGCCGATTCGGTGAGCCGGTGCCAGGTCTTGATTTTGCGGGGCGGATCCATCCCCACATCCCCGCTGACGGCCACAATCTGCCCCGGAAAGGACAATCCGCAGAGGCCGGTTGCCGAGTAGGATGCGGTGAACACGCCGTCCCGCGTATTGAGGGGCAGCATCCAGACGGTGGGGGTGGGGGACATAGGCAGGGGTTAATGATGTTTGAGGAAAACGACGAGGGTGCCGATCAGGATCAGAAGCAGGAAAATGACGAAGGCGATGAAGCGGTTTCGTGCGACCCTGCGCTCATAACGGAGTGGTTGCAGGCCTTGAATCCCGCCGGAGGCGAGGTAGCTCACAAGCCGAGGGTTGCTGGCGGAGGGTCCGCGAAAGTGGTTTCGCAGACGCTTCATCATCGCGTTGAAGTCGTATTTACGGACTCCCAGCTCATTGTAGTGGTCCGGCGTATCGGCCTCCGGGGGGATGTTCACAACCGGTTTGACCGTTTCGAAAATCGGCTCATGAACGGCGGGCGGTTCCGGCTTCTTCGGGGCTGCGGGCACGGCGTCGTGCGGCAGGACGGTGGAGCGAAGGCGTGGACCCGATGAATTGCGGTGGAGTTTTGAGTCCAGAGCCTGGATCTTGGACTCAAGGCGCGCGATTTCGTGATTCAGCTCCTGTGCGCGGTCTGAAATCGGATCGGGCTTTTTCTTGAACCAGGACATGGGGCAAAGGGGATCAGCGGCGGAGCAGCAGCAGCAAAAGAAGGAGAACCCCGCACAGGACCGCGAGGGCCACGGGCCACGTCAGCGCAAAGCCCAGTCGGCAAAGCTCGGGGAAGGTCCGGGCACCCATGAAGTTGGCACCGGGCATCGTCTGGGCACCCTCCGCAGACTCCTGACCTGGCTTGACTCCCGCCAGCACTGTGAATTTGAGCCGTGCCGAGTTCCATTCCATCCGCGCATTTTCGATCGTGGTCAATCCGCGGGTCAGTTCTGTCGGAAAGTCTTCCCGGGTCCACGTCTCCTCATTCGTCGCCTGGATTTTGGCAAGGGAGGCCCGCAAGTCCGCGAGGGTTTTGCTCATCTGTTCGGCATCGCGCCGGGCGGCAAATTCAGCCTCCTCGAGCAGCCCGACTCCCCGGGTGAGATTCTGCAGCATCTCCTCCCGTCCGGTCTGGTATTCCATCCGGCGGCGGCGAGTCTCCTCCAGAGCGGCGCGTTCCCGCTCCAGTTCCTCCTGGGCCCGCTTCAACTCCATGAGCTTCTGCTGTGCCTCACCCATGCGGGTGTCAACCTCCTCGCGGGACGGTGGCCGGTTGCCGACATGGGGTGCAGCAGGGGAACGGGGCACCCTGCGACCCTCCAGATCGCCATCCACAAACTCCGTCGCATCAAAATCGGAAGACATGTCCGGAGCTTAATGTCGCCGCCCATGCCTGTAAAGACCCTCCCGGGGCTGTTCAACCGGATTACTTTCATCGTTTCGCCTTGATCCCATCGCCGTCCGCGTTAATGTGGGGTTACAGAATCGACAATAACCAGACCCCTGTTCCATATGAAAACGATGACTGCAAGAGCCACCTCCACCGCACTCATGACCCTTCTGCTCGCAGCGCTGGCCGTTTCCTGGCCTGCCACGGCCCAGGACAAGAAGGTTGAGAAGCCGGCCGGATCCGATCTCGTGGGCAAGCCTCTCTCGCTCGAATTCACCTCGGTGGCCGGCAAGCCGGTCTCAATCGCCAGCCTGAAGGGCAAGGTGGTTTTGATTGATTTCTGGGCCACCTGGTGCGGACCGTGCGTGCGTGAGATTCCGAACGTCAAAGCCGCCTACGACAAACTCCATAAGAAGGGTTTTGAGATCGTCGGCATCAGTTTTGACAAGGACAAGGAGGCACTCACCAAGTTTGTTGCCTCCCATGAAATGACCTGGGGCCAGTATTTTGACGGCAAGGGCTGGGAGAACGATTTCGGCCGACGCTTCAAGATCCACAGCATCCCGACCATGTGGCTGGTGGACAAGAAGGGAAACCTGCGGGACCTCAATGGCCGTGCAGACCTTGAGGACAAGGTCGCGAAGCTTTTGGCCGAGTGATGCATTCCCTGCAGCATTTGCTGTTTCATGACGGCAACTTCCTGGGGATAGAGTGGGGCATCTGGAAGGTGGTGGGGTGGCTCGGAAACCTGGTGTTTTTCTCCCGGGTTTTTGTCCAGTGGTATTACACGGAACGGCTCAAGCGGGTTGTCGTTCCCGTGTCGTTCTGGTGGTTGAGCCTTGCCGGGTCCGGATTGCTTCTTTCCTACGCCCTGTGCTACAGGAAGGATTCCGTCTTCATCTTCGCCTACGCGTTCACCTGGATTCCATACATCCGCAACATCGTCATCCAGCGGCGCCACGAGGATGCCCATCTGGACTGCGCCAAATGCGGAGCCGCATCGCCACCCACCGCCCGGTTCTGTTCCGCGTGCGGAACGCCCCTCACGGGAGCGGTTCCCCCGGCGGGGATGGGAGTTTTGACAGAAGGAAACAAAGTCAACAAAGGTTGAGGGACCCCGCAGGGAGCCGGGATGGGGAGGATCCGATCTCGATTCTTCTCCGCGTCTCGGCGCGATAGAATTCCATCGGTGGAGTGGCATTTCAAGGGATCGTTTTTTCGGGGTGTGGGCAGGAATTCACATCGTAAATCCATGTGGTTAAATGGGTTCAAGTTGTTTGCAACAAACGCCATCCCGTCGTAATGCGCTGACCCACCTCCCCCGTCCCCGTCCTGGAATCCCAACGGGATTCTGCCACAAAGCCCGGGGTGACGCCGTCCGCGGCGTTACCCCGGGTATGAACGGGAAGTGCGCCACAACCCCGAAATGGGTTGTGCCGATGGATCGAATAGGTGCCTCAACCCTGCTTGGGGTCATTTGGGTTATTGGCAATCCCCCCTTCCTCCACCTTCTCCGCACCTATACAGACGGACTCCAGAAGGGGCTTTTTAGCCCTCTCAAAAGTCTTGATTTTGTCGCGGGACCTGCCCAGCCTGCCATATATAGCCATGAACTTGAGTTCCTGGCATGGTTGAACCTGCTGGCAACAAGCCAGCGAAGGAAGAACTGAACGTGGCGAAGGAAGAACCAATTGAATTGATGGGATCCGTGACCCAGGTGTTGCCTGGCACTATGTTCCGCGTGGCCCTGCCCAATGGCCACGAGGTGCTCGCGCATATTTCGGGCAAAATGCGCAAAAACTTCATCCGCATCAGCGTCGGAGACAAAGTCAACGTCGAGATGTCCCCCTACGACCTGGGCAAGGCCCGCATCACCTTCCGCCAGAGCTGACGGGCCTCAGCCCACACACACATCGGCCGGGTTAGTCCCGAAAATTCACAAACTGCAGCGGGGCGGGAAAATCGTGCCCGCGCACGGCAGTGATGACTGCCTGCAACTCATCCCGGCTCTTGCTGTTCACCCGAACCTCGGAGCCCTGTATCTGGCTTGTCACCTTGAACTTCCCCTCCCGGATGAACCCGGTGACCTGCTTGGCGACCACCTGATCAAGACCATCCTTCAGCTTGATCGTCTGGCGCGCATGGCCCAGGGGTGAGATCTCAGGGTCCAGCTTCTCCACGCTCTTGAGGCTGATGTTCCGCTTCGCCAGCCGGCCCATCACAATATCCGACAGGGCCCGGATCTTGAACTGGTCCTCGGCAGTGAGCTTGATCTCGTTCTTTTCCAGAATGATCTCCGCCTTGCTGTCCTTGAAATCGAAGCGGGTGGACAGCTCCTTTTTGGACTGGTTAAGCGCATTCTCGATTTCCATCGAGTTAATCTGTGAAACAATGTCAAATGATGGCATGGTCTTGTGTTCAGTTGTTCTTCCGCATAGCCGCAACAATAATGTCGCCCCAAAGGGTTCCGGGGGCAAGCCACCGTTTGTTTGATCGCCCCCTCCCCCGGGATGCGTTGAATGCTCGCACAGAACCGTCCCGCCCGTTATTCTTGGGGCCGGTGGGCAGTCTTTTGAAATTTCGCTGGATGCATCCGGTCGAACTGGTGCGGAAATTGCACGGTTCGGCTGTGGGTTGGTCATGGGTGTTCAACGTGCTGCGACTCGCCTCCGGGCTGATCATCCTGCCACTGGTTCTTCACAAGCTGACGAAGGAGGACCTCGGGATGTATTATGTCCTGCTCGCCCAGGTGGCGATTGTGCCTCTTGTGGATTTCGGCTTCGGCCCGACGGTCGGGCGGTTTGTCAGCTATGCGATGGGGGGCGCCAAGTCCATCCGGGCGCAGGGTGTTCCCGAACCCTCCGGCAGCACCGAGCCCAACCATTCCCTGCTCTGGGAACTGCTCCACACCACCCGCCGCCTCTACGCCGGATTGTGCGTTCTGCTCCTGCTCATCCTGCTGACCTACGGCACGTTCCTTGTTGAATTGACCGTCGGGCAGACCAGTTCCCCCACGGCCACACGCATCGCCTGGGCCATCACCATCGCCTCGGCGGCATTCGACGTTTATGCAAACTGGTGGGGGACCTACCTCCGGGGAATGAATGAGGTTCTGGCCTCGGCCAGGTTTGGCGTGGCCGGAATGATCGTGCGCCTTGCCGTGTCAGTGGGAATGCTCATGTGCGGCGGTGGGCTGGTGAGCCTGCCGCTGGGAACCTTTGTTGGCAGTCTGGTTTACCGGCGCCTTTGCCGGCGCGCCTGCCTCCGGAAACTCCCGCCCCGGCAGGATTCCGTGAAAGTCGATTCCCGTGCGATGCTCAAGATTCTCTGGCCCAGCAGCTGGCGCATCGGGGTGCAGTTCCTCAGTGGCTACCTGACGGTCAACGCCAACACCAGCATCTGCGCCCTGTTCTTCGGGCTTCAGGACAACGCCACCTACGGACTTTCCGGGCAGCTCCTTGCGATCCTGGCCGGGATGGCCTCCGTGTGGACCTCCGTCAAATGGCCGATCATCGGCCAATACCATGCCCGGCAGGATCTTGGTTCCCTGCGCCGCCTCCTGTGGCCCCGGGTGTGGCTTCAGAATCTTTCCTTCCTGTCCGGCTGCGCCATGCTCCTCCTCACCGGGCCGTTCCTGTTGAAGCATTTTGGCGGAGGCAAGGAATTGATCCCCATCACGTGGCTGGCTCTCCTGGCGCTCAACGGGCTTTTTGAAATGCAGTTCAACATCTGGGGAACGCTCCTCACGATGGAGAACCGCGTTCCCTACCTCTGGCCAACCGTTGCGACCAACATCCTGAGTCTGGAGCTGACCCTGATTTTTGTGGGCTTTACGAATCTGGGGGTCGGATCCCTCGTGCTCGGCCCCCTGCTGGCCGGATGCCTCTTCAACTACTGGTTCTGGCCCCCCTACGCCGCCCGCAGAATCGGCACCCGGCTCCTGCGATTCCTCGTCAGGGGCCCCGCACCCGAACCGGAACAATCTGCGACAACCCCCGCGAAAGGCTGAAAATGAGGCCTATTCCCCGGGGCGTTCGAGGAGCAGCGCCTCCTGTTCGAGGCCTGCGTTGTGTTCGTTGATCAAGGCGACCACGCGGCGGACTTCCGGCAGGGGGGAATTCTGAAGTCCCGCCAGCATGGCCCTGTTGTGGGGCTTTGACAGCATGGCCCTGTTTGAAAATTTGCGGAACCCCTCCTCCAGTCCGCCGGGCAGGTGAAGCGAGATGCGCGACCCCAACCGGCTGTGGAGCCGGACGTATTCGGTGAGCCCGGTGGGATCGTAGTCCGGCATGTGCAACAGTTTGAATCCCGGCGCTGTCTGGGACACGAGCCAATCGACGAGGCGCGAGGAGGTTCGGCCATGGCCGTAAATCGCGAGCGGCACCGGAAGGTGGAGCCTTTCAAAGTGGGCGAAGAGAGCCGGGTTTTCCACAAGGGCCGCCAGCGAGGGGATGGAATGGCGGGATTCGGAGCCGAGCAGAAATGCGAACACCCCGTGGGCAGCAGTGGCCTCCGCAACACCGCAGGGCTGGCCCCGGAGCAGGAGGGCCTCCCCGGACCATGCGCGCAGGGAGACGATTTCAGGGGTGTCGCTTGCGTGGGCCTTGGAATCGCGGTATTGGGCAACACCCAGCGTCCGCGAGAGATCATCCGCGGCCACATCCGCGCCGGGGAACTCCCTGTCGATGAACGCCGCGAGCGCCCCGGGCTGGCGCACCACAAGGCGGCGGCCTGCACCGGACCGCTCCTCGGCAATCACGCCGGTGCTGATCAGCGGGGCAAGGCGATCCAGCAGGGAGCGGGAACAGGCGGACTTCGCGAGCGACCCCTGCATCTGCAGGGTTTGAAGCCGGGCCCGCGTGCTTTCCCCCGGGTTCATTTCAAGCCGTGGTTTCGGCGGGTTGTGGTGCCGGGTTGAGTTTCACCCCCACACGGTGCCGGTTGCGCAACATGATCCTGCCCTTGCGGGGCTGGAGGAAGTAGAGGGTGTCCACCTCGCTCACGGCCTCGGGTGCGGCGGTGATGGGAAGGAAACCCAGCTTCCGGGCGGTGGTCAGGATTTCGTGGCGGTTGGAGGGGTCCAGAATCTGGATTTCATCCAGGAAGAACGGCACCCTGCAATCGTCCCGCTTCAGCTGGCTCTTGAGGAGCAGCAGGTTGAACAGGACCTTGATGGCCACTGTGGTGCCGTGCGATTCGATCTGGCGAAAATCGTGGTAGGTGTGTTTGCGCCCATCAGGTCCCACCACCGTGACCCCCAGGGTGAACAGGTCGGCAAAACGGATCAACGGATTGTCCTGCAGCTTTGTCCGGAAATTCACCAGCGCCGATTCCCGGTCGGGATCGTTGTCGAACAGGCCACCCGGTTCGAAGTTGGCCAGACGCCTGATCCATCCCACGAGATCGCTCTGTTCCACGACCTCCATGCGGACGGATGTGAGGTTCGACACAGGCACCTTGGCGAATTGGCGGTTCACCTGGTCATTGGCGCTGTGGATTTCACCCAACTCCTTGAGAACCCGGTCGAACGTAGCTTTAAGGCCATGAATGTGGGCATTCCAATCCCTCTCAAGCGCCTCCTCCTTGTCCTCGAGCGCCTCCAACTCCTCGCGCAGGAGGCGGAGGGTTTCGGCATCATCCGCTCCCCGGAACTCCTCGCCAAAATAACGTTCCACATCCCCCAGAAGCTGACGTGTTTCCCCGGAAACTTTCTGCTCCAGCGCCTGCTGGCGGAGGTAGGCGGCAATGGCAGCGGGAAAATCGGAGGGCACATCGGTGAAGGGCGATGCTTTGACATCAAATTCAGGGAACAGGCACTGCTCGAACTGGGCCACAACCGTTGCAAACTGGCTCGTCTCCTCCTGAATGGCCACCTCGGCTTTGCGCAGCCGGACTTCCGAATCCTTGATCTGGTCCTGAAGGTGGACGATTTTTTCGCCCAGGGCGGAGAGTGCATTTCCAAGCTGCTTCAGCTCGGAGAGCCAGCGCGGTTCCTCCAGCTTGAGCGTCTGATATTGCTCGTAGAGCATCAACCGGCGCTGCCCCTGCTCCCAGGCGGACTGCCGCTCCCGAAGCTGCTCCTCAAGCTTCTGCCTCTCCTCGATTGCATGCAGAATTCCCTCCCAGCGTTTCAGCGTCTCCTGATGCTCCGAAAGTTGCTCGCGGGCCTTCTCCACATTCTCCAATCCCGCAAGGGGGGATCCATTCTGGGGCAGTTGGAAGGTGAGATTTACATCGTCGTAAACCCCTTCGCTCACCCGGTTGAGCAACTCCTGCAGGGCAGCCACCAATTCCTGCTCCCGCTTGATTTGCATGCCACCCGGCCCGACTGGAATTTCCAGCAGGTCCCGGCTGAGCAGCCGGAAGATGAGGGTCAACTCCTGGTCATCAAAATGTTTCCGCAACGCAGTGATGGCCAGGGTGTCAAACCGGGCAATCGTCTGCTCCGCCTGTTTAACGAGCAGGGCAGCCCCATCGACCCGCTGCCGGGCCTTTTCCCGCGTCTCCCCCTCGGCACTGCCGAGCCTTGATTTCAGGGCAAGAATCTCATCCTGCAACCGGGCCAGAGCCGGTTTCTCGAGCTCGGCGATGAATCCCGCAAACTCCCGGTCCTGCTGACGGAGCGCCTCCAACTGCGTTCTCCAGCCACCCTCCTGGCGCGAAAACTCCAGCTGATCGGCCTGCCGATCCTTCAATTCAACCCCCAGCGCCTCCAGATTTTCCCTCTGCGAATCGATCTCGTCCCGATATGTTTCAAGACGTTTCTCATGGGTGGTCGTAAATTGCTGCCGGCGCGCCCGAAGATCGCTCCATCGGAAGATCAAATCCCCCTGCAACGATTCACGCGCCGCATACTTTTCCACAAGCTGTTCGATCAAGGGCTGATGCCGCTTGAACCGGACCAGCCCCTCCCGCCGGGCGCGGATGCGGTCGTAATCATCCCCGAACAGGGCACGCTCATTGATGGCGGTGCGGTCGGGCGGAATCTCGGCCATCATGAGCAGGCGGTCCCGCATCTGCTCCTGGGTGATGGCGCTGAGGGTGAGCAGGCACTTGAGGCTCTCGCGAAACTGGTGGTATTTGTCCGGGTCCCGCAGCACGACGATCCCGAGGCCCTTTGATTGCTCGCCGGAGGCGGCCAGCAATGCCTCCCGATGCTCCTGTGCGCTCTTGAGCACGCGGAACTGTTTGAGTGCAAGCCGCCCGTTCACATCCCGGGGCTCCCGCACCTGGCCGCGGTCATCGAGAAAATCGGACTCCTGGAACGGTCCCTCATAGCAGAACCGCTCCGGCTCATGGCCGCTCGTCCGGCTCTGGCCGCGCCAGCCGATGACGCAGGCCCCCCCGGCCCCGAGGCACTCAAACAGCAGGTAGCTGTATTGGTTGGGAAAATAAAAGTCCCGGGTCTGGTCGGCGCTGTAGGATCCGAAATCCATGTGGCGCCGGTCGTCCAGATAGAGGAACTGGAGGGTGTTGATCAGTGTGGTCTTGCCGGTGTTGTTGGGGCCGACGATCTGGATGGCCCCATCCAGCTGCACCTCGGCGTATTCATAGCAACCTGAGCCGATCAGGATTATTTTTTGGGGTCCGGTGGGCATGGTCAGGGTGCTTTGGGTTCGGGTGTGGCGGCCGGTTGGGCGGCGGTCTCGGCCAGTTCGAGGCACTTGGAGAGCACCCTGTGGAAGGGGCGCAGGAAGCGGAATTCATCCCCGGCAACCCAGCGCACCCAGCCGATCCGCTCCATGTGACGCAGGATGTTTTCGAGGCCCTTCATGTCATGCACCTCCACCTGCCGGAGCAGGGCGGAATAACGGTCCAGACTGAAGTGGGGCAGCGCGGAGAGGATGAAGTTCCTCGCAAAGATGAACTCCTCGACCGGCCGCCCCTGGTTGGCCGCGTGATCGACCAAAATGTAAGAGAACACGGCGATGCGGGGAAGGGTGTCCGGCACGGAATCCGGATTGTCAGGCTCAAAGTAAAAGAACTCCCGTTCATGGCGCAGGAGGTTCAGGCCCAGCGGCGCGAAGTAGGCGGCGTATTCCGCATACCTGGACAGCAGGGCCGAATAATGGGGCTCGTCATCCGGGCCGAGATGACATCCGCGCTTGAGGCGGTCAAAGATTTGGCTGAGGTGCGGGAGTTCGCTCATAGGTTACAGGGCCAGCTCTTCCCCGCCCGTTGGAGCACGGCGGGATGCGGTGGAGGGACGGGTCGTGGCATCGCTCAAGGTGACCCGCAGCGGCGCGGAGGTGATGGCGCCATCCCGGGTGGGATAATCACGTGGGGATTCGACGGCAAAGGCCGCCTCAAAACGCCGGTCAAACACCAGCGCGGAGAGGGCGGCGAGCATCGAGGTGGTGTCCTGCCCCGGATGCCTCTCCAGCAGCCAGGCAAGAAGGTCGGAAACCGGCAGGTGCCGGGCCAGATCATCCGGAAGTGAATCAATCCATACCCGGCGCAGCAACTCCTCCGGCTCCGGATTCTCCATGCCAAATTCAAGCACCGGGGCAGGCTGGGGCGGGTTGATGAACACCCGCTGCAGGGCCTGCCGGATGGCACCATCCCCCGGGACATTCTGAACGCGCATCGAGCAGATGGGGATGAGGGGTGCTGAACCCCAGTTTGCCAGACCCTCTACCTGGAGCCGCTCAAGCGCCTGGGCCGCCCCCTCGGCAATCAGGCTCGAGCGGCGAAGGGATTCATAAAGGGGCTGGATCTCCTTGCGGCACTGTTGAAAAACCCTCAAGGCATGTGCCTGCACCAGCCGCAGGAAGCGCAGGTTGCGCTCAAGGGCCGGATGGTCGTTGAACAGCACCTGCTCCCGCGCACCGCGCAGCAGCCGCTCAATTTCATCAAACGTGGCGCGCAGCGGCCCATCGGGCCGGACGATCTCGATCAACGGCTCCACGTAACGCTCCATCCAGAAGACAATGCGCCGGAATTTCTCGCGAACCGAAACCCTCTGCCGTTCCGTCTTGTAGCGGCCCACCTCCCCGAGGACCGCCTGCTGGGTCTCCTCAAGATTTGTGTGGATCCGCCTCAGCGTGACGCCGATCTCGTTGAACGCGAGGCCCACGACCGTCACGTTATCAGCGGCGATTGCCTTCGAAAGTTGCCGCCCCAGGCTGTCGAGCGATTCAACATGGCCCCGGATGATTTCCGGGGTGGCCGGGTTGGCCTCGTTCATGAGGTAGGAGAGCAGCCGCCCCACAGGCTCGGCCAGCAGGTAGGAATCCCCACCCGGCTCGGAAGGCACCAGGATCAGGTATTCCCGAAGCCGCCGCCAGGTGGTCTCCGGCATCTCCTTCTCCGGATCGGCATGGTCCCGCACCAGGCGGATGACCTCGCTCTCCGACAATTCCCCACCGCGCGCGCCCAGGGTCCGCAACAGCGGGACATGCGCGGCGCAAAAGCTGAAAAACGCCTGGGCGTTGACCTTCATGTGGCCGGGGTATCCCTCTCCATCTTCAGCCCGCGCCCCCAAAGATCCAGATGATAGAGCGCCACCGCGACGAGCGAGTGGCGGATCTGGCCACCGGCCACAAGCCGGGGAATGTCCGCCAGCGGAACGAGGCGGGTCACCAGATCCTCCGAGTGGTCAAATTCGACCTCGTGCACACACTGGCAATCCTCCACCAGCACGGTGTGGCAGGTGTTGCTCATGATGGCGGGGTTTGGAAAAATGCTGCCGATCAGACGAGGGTTTGTCCCCGTATAGCCGGTCTCCTCACGCAATTCGCGAAAACCGGCGGCCACCGGATCCGCATCTTCGGGATCAATCATCCCTCCGGGAATTTCCAGCTCAACCGTTGCGGAACCGTGCCTGAACTGCTCAACCATCACCAGCTCACGCGCAGGGGTGAGGGCCACGACGTTCACCCAGTTCGTGGAATCGATGACAAAAAACTCGTGCTCGCGGCCGGTCCGGGGCGATGTGCGGTGGTCGGAGCGGATGGTGAAAATCCGGTAATCCCCCAGCTGCCTGGAGCTGGTTTTTGGCCATGGTTTGACCGTCGGACGGGATTCCGGCCCGGGCACGGAATCTTGGGACCGGCTTGGTTCGAGCTTGGTTGGTTTGTCCACAGGCATCACCCGGAAAAGAGACCGGGCGGCGGAAATGACTCCACCGCCCGGCGCGTAAAAAGGGAGGGGGAGGGTTACTTGATGGTGTCGGCGGCGACAATCTTCACACTCTCAACGCCCATACGGGTGTTGGGCCGGTCCGGCGGATGGGTGGCGGTGGTGGCGATTTTCTCGAGCACATCGTCCCCCTTGATCACCTTGCCGAAAGCGGTGTATTGCTTGTCCAGAAAGCGCGGGCTGCCGTGGCAGATGAAGAACTGGCTTCCGGCGGAATCGGGGTCCTGGGAGCGGGCCATGGAGAGCACGCCACGGTCATGGTGGCGGTCGTTGAACTCAGCCTTTACCTTGTAGCCGGGATCGCCCATGCCCCATTGGGATTCCTTCTTGGCATCCTTCGTGTTGGGATCGCCACCCTGGATCATGAACCCTTTGATCACCCGGTGGAAGCAGGTGCCATCATAGAAGCCATCCTTGGCCAGCTTCTTGAAATTCTCGACGGTCTTGGGGGGCCACATCGGGCCAGAATTCCACGACCATCTCGCCTTCTGTTGTCTTGATTACCGCTACTTCGCTTTTGCTCACGCTGTTTTTGTTCTCTTTCGACTCCGCCGGTTTGGCGGCGTCTGGTTTGGTTTCTTCTTTCTTGGGTTCATCCGCCCGGGCCAAGCCCAGACTCAACGCCAAGCCTAAAATACAAAACGACGATAAAAGTTTCATAGATGGGTGGAAATGTTCCATGTCCTGCCCCTCAAGTCACGCCGAATTCAGCCTCCGGTTCACGGAATATTGATGACCTGCCCGACTTTAAGCTTGCGGGCATCCAGTCCGGGGTTGGCCCGCAGCACGGCATCGGCCTTCACACCATACCTCTTGGCGATCCCCGCCGGGCTTTCGCCGGACTTCACAGTGTGGGTGCGCCCGGTCGGGGACTGCCTCACGATGGTGGGCGCGGCGGCCTGAACCGGAGCGGTATGTCCCTGAGTGCCAGCCCTGGCATCCAGAGAAGGGGAATCGGTCCTGGTGTTGCCCGGGCGGATGGGGGTCGCGGTTCCGGGGCGGACGGCTGTATTCGGGGCCGGAGCTGCCCCCGGCTGCACCGCCACGGGTGCGTTGGTGGCGACCCGAAGTGCCTCCACCAGTCTGGCACGCTCCTCCCGCAATTGCTGGAGTTCCCCCTCGGTCGAAATCATAATCGGCCCCAGCGACACCGTCCGGGCCAGTTCCTGTTTGCAGGCCACGATCCGGTCCTTCACGGTCTCCGCATTGGGCGCTCCGGGACGGAGTTTCAGGTAACGGTCGTAATGATAGATGGCCGCGGCGGGATCCTTCTCGGCAGAATCGAACAACCAGCCCAGATCAAAGTGTGCCCGGGCGTTCCGGGGGTTGACCTGAACCGCCTTTTCAAAACTCTCCACCGCACCCCGAAAGTCCCGGCCGCTGATGCGGCTTTTGCCTTCGAGATATTGGGGTTCCTTTTCTTCGTCCAATTCACTCTGGGGCCCGGGCAGGCAACCAGCCAGCATCACCGCCAGAAGCGGTGCCGCCATACGACTGAGAATGACTGCGCATTTCATAAGTCCCCCCATACTACCTGAACCCGACGGATTATTCAATCACCCCGATCATCTCCGTTGCGGTGGATGGTGCGATTCTTTTGATCGGGACGCGGGGTGACCGTCAGGCTCGACGGCCACGGGTTGGATTTTGTGGGATAATTCGGTGGATTTCAGGGTGGATCGGACCTTCTTCCCCCTCTGGGAACGCCGAAAGTGTTCTGCCCCAAAGCCCGGCGTTACCCCGGGTATGGGCCACGATTGCGCTACAACGCCAACGCCGTTGTCCCCCATCCATCGCGGCAAATCGGTCAACGCCGACCCACACACACCATTCCCTACCCCAACGGGGTTGTGCCGATGGTTCGAATGGGTTGTATGTGAGGTGTGTGTATTTCGGGGATATTGGACATACATTCCGGGCGGGCTCCTCTTCCGCACCCGCGAACCTGATTCCATTCCGCCCTTGTTTCCCGGACCCCCCCGGCGGGCACGAACGGCGCAACCCCTTGCGGGGTAGGGAACGCGATGTGGCCTGGACCCGGGGTAGCGCCTCGGCGGCGCAACCCCGGGCTGTATGCCACAACGCCCTTGGCGTTGGGGGCGGGGAACCGCGAATGGACGTGGATGGGATGGGCGTAAATGGGCGCGGACCAATTCCCCCATCCGGAAACGCCCAAGGTCGGGCGATCGCCGTTTTCCCTCCGTGAATCCGAAGGTCGCATGTTGCCCCATCCCCCTCCGGGAATCCCAACGGGATTCTGCCATGAAGCCCGGGGTTGCGCCGCGGAGGCGCTACCCCGGGTAAAGGCCAAAGACATAAACAACCCCAACGGGGTTGTGCCGAGGCATCGAGTTTGTGGATTACCCTGTTCAGGGTGGCTTGCGATACCGAAAACCAACCATGGCGTTCTCCATTCTGCCGGATCCGGGCACCTGCCGACAACCTCCCTTGGTGGTGCGACGGCACAACCCTTTCAGGGCTGTTAATATGTTGGGCAGTTACCCAAAGTAGCGCCTCGGCGGCGCAACCATGAGCTGTGGGGCACAACCCGCTTCGGGGTTGGGGAGCACTTTCCGACCATACCCGGGGTAACGCCGCGGACGGCGTAACCCCGGGCTTTGTGGCAGAATTCCCTTGGGATTCCCGGAGGGAATCATGGCTTGGGCAGTGGGAAACGAGGTCAACGAAGGTTGCAAGACACCACACCCGCTTCCCCAACGCCACCAATGTGGTCGGCGCAACCAGCCACCCCCCTTCGTGGCTTCGTGCCTTCGTGTGAAACATCCTACGATTCCATCGCATGAAACCGGGCCTCTGGCCTGAGTTATCCCATTCTGCACCGTTGGCTCGGGAATTCGGGCAACGCCCGTCCGCAAGGGCGTTCCCCCATGAGCGCCCATCGGAGTCCATTCGCGGTTCTCCCCTTCCCCCCCCGGACAACCCGGAGGGAATGCATCACGCAGAGCCGCAGAGAACGCGGAGAGCCCGAATCCTTTTTCTCAGCGCCTCGGCGTCTCAGCGCGAGATGTAATTCCGGATCCCGGTTTTGAGCGGTTTGGTGCCCGCCGGGGGTGCGAGAAACAAGGGCGGAATGGGATCGGGTTCCTTTGATGGGATGAAGTGTCGGTTCCAAAACGGTTGCCCGGAATCATGATGACTCCAAAGCCGGTTGGGGCACCCGTTTCGGTCCCTCGGCACAACCCCCTTCGGGGTTGGGGAGCACTTCCCGACCATACCCGGGGTAACGCCGCGGACGGCGTAACCCCGGGCTTTATG
>CAIWMU010000123.1 GCA_903913865.1 uncultured Verrucomicrobia subdivision 3 bacterium | reverse complement strand
GATGTTGGATTGCAGGGACGTCGGAGGGCTGAAGGTCGGAGGGCTGATAAATGGAAGAGCCGGAGGATTGGCGGTTAGGGACCATCCTCCGGCCCATTTCAGCGTTTCAGATTTTCAGCGTTTCAGCTTTTAGTCTGGCCGCCCTTGCTGCGGTTCGGTTTTGGTTGTGTTGGCGGTTTTGGTGGTGGGAGTGGGGATGGGGCGAGTGGGAGAAGTGGAATCGAGTGTGAGGGGGAGTGGTTGAAGCGGATGGAGTGATAGAATGGGTGGTTGAAAAATCAGTCTGAAGGGATGAGGCAGGCGTGGTGTGTGTTTATTGAATGGCTGGGTTGGGAAAGTGGATGCCCGTGGAATGGGCACGAAAAAGCCCGCCGGGGTTGTGGCCGGGCGGGCTGCAGGAAATTGGATTGGGTTTTAAGGGGCCACCCCAGTGTGAGTCTGGCTGGGTTGGGAGACTCCGTTGTTCGACCATTCAGACGTTGATCACATAAAGCTCCCGGGGGTTGAGTTCTGATTCGAATTTGGCCCATGACCATGCTTCTTTTGAGGAGATAGGGAACGCGGGGTTTACCACATTGCCAACGTAGACATGACGCCCGGAATAGCCGTACACGTACATCCAGTGATCGCCGTCATCGAACATCTCCCTTCCTTGGCCAAACAGGAGGGGCTGGCTTGCATCAATGTATTTCCTTATTTGAATCCTTCCTTCGTACTTCTTCGCGCTGACCCTGAGCTTCAGGTGTTTCAGAGCCTTCCGGATCTGACCAATATCCATGCCGTCATCGGGATGGCATCCGGCCTTGTGGCACCTGCGGAACCATTCCTTGAGCGGGATATCGAATCCCAAGGCGGTGATGATGGACCATGTGGAGGTAACCGCGCATGTGTAGGTCGAGACCTGGCAGCGCCCGGGAACTTTGATGATGACGGCGGTGGACGGGTAACGGGGCTCCGTGCACGCCATGCTGGGGATTGCGGGAAGGATGCGACCGGCGGCATCCAGAATCGCCTTCGCTGTCATTTCAAGTGCGGTGAGATCCAATCCTGTGTTACTGCTCATAATGTCTTTCCTGTGTTTGGGGATGCCGTTCTGTCGGAAGAGATGCACTTGGCCAGCCACTTCACAAACTGCCACTTGCGGACGATCCGGGGTTTGTTGGCCAGACGGAGCGGCAGGCGGCCCTTGTGGCGCAGGTAATAATGGAAAACCTCCGCGAAGTCCTCACTGGGCATGGTGGAAGCGTATTCTGTCAGATGGCGGTCGGGGTCGTATTCCCAAACCGCTCTGGTGAACTCATAAGTCCCTCCAAAGTCCCTGACAAAACGCTTGGTATCGATCAGGCCGGAGCATCGGTCCGCCACCGCATGCGCCCATTCATGGCGCAGCACGTCGGTCAGGCGCGTGTGCCTTCCCACTATCAAATCGGATAGCTGGGCTCCGGTGATGGCCGGGATGTAGATGTGGCGCAGGTACCAGCCGTAGCAGCGCCATGACGACGCCACCCAATAGACCTGGACCTTGTTG
>CAIWMU010000122.1 GCA_903913865.1 uncultured Verrucomicrobia subdivision 3 bacterium | reverse complement strand
TAACATGACTCATTGGAGCGACGGATCTCATCTTGGAGGGCCAGTATCATTGTTTGTGCATCGGCTATCGTCAGTGGTTTCATATCCCCCGACTATAACCCGGCCAAAATCTATGCGCAATTACTTATGTCGCTGTGTTTAAAAGCATCGCCATGCGCAATAAATCGCCTCATCCAATGGATAGAAACGGGAAGTCTCACCGCCTTCCCGCGGTGCAAAAGCGGGTCCAGACTGCCTTCCGCTTCTGCCTGATTTCCGGATGGGTTTTCGCAGCGGCCTTCCTCATTTTGGTTTCCAGCGCATCAGCCGCACCCCGTGCTCAACACGTGTTCATCATCAGCATCGATGGCGGCAAGCCGGCCGTCATCGCCCAAAGCAGCATGCCTGAACTCAGCCGCCTGGTGACCGAAGGTGGTTGCACATGGGAGGCGCGCACAATCAACCCAAGCATCACCCTTCCTTCGCACACATCCATGCTGACAGGCGTGGAACCCCGAAAACACAAAGTCACATGGAACACGTGGAAGCCAGGCGCTGGGACTGTGCAAGTGCCGACTGTCTTTTCGATCGCAAAAGAGGCTGGATTCTCGACCGCAATGTTCGTCGGCAAGGAAAAGTTCAAACATTTGCTGGTGCCGAATTCCGTGGATCACTTCGAATTCGACGAGGCAATGGGCAGTGCGGTCGTCACAAGCGTGGTAGGGGATTCCAAGCCACGAAAAACCTCCACAGTTTCTGCAAAAATAGTGGCCGCCAGCGCCGCAAGCCACATCCGCAATGCCAAACCTGACCTCTGCTTCATTCACTTCACGGATCCGGATGATGCGGGCCACAAGCATGGTTGGGGGTCCCCGCAACAGATCAAGGCGTTCGCCGATGTGGATCAGGCGCTCGCTCAGGTTACCCTCGCAATCCGTGATGCCGGGCTCGCCAAAAGCAGCGTGCTGATCATCACTGCAGACCATGGCGGCCATGCCAAAACTCACGGCGGAAAAACCCCGGATGATATGACCATCCCTTGGATCGTTTGGGGTTGCGGTGTGAAAAATCAATTCAGCATCACCTCCGCTGTAAACACCTGCGACACCACCGCCACGGCTCTGTGGCTGCTTGGAATTCCCCAACCCCGGTCTCTCCAGGGCCTCCCGGTAAAAACCGCTTTCAGTTTCGCCGATTGACGCCTGACAATCGGCCTCAGGATCTTCTATTCAGTGGCACACCCTTGTTGCACGTCCGTCACACTGTTGTCACACACCTCCCTTAATCTCTGGCCGATTACTGCGATCCGAAAGCCGATTTCCGCGCAAACCCTTCTACCGGGGGGTGCCCATTCATTCCGCACTCGAAGCCATTGCCCGCCGCGAACGGGATGCTCCACCCCGGACCTTCCTCCAGGACGCATAGGTCCTACGATCCACATTCCCGGCGCCCGCCGGGCAACCACTTGTCCATCGCACCGATGTCAGGGGGGGGAGGGTGTCACAATCCACATCCCACAAAGCCCATGATGCACCCTCACTCGTTCCGCTCACCCTCCTTCACTCTGGTGCGACCCCGTCCTGCGTATTCATTCCTGCCTTCGATGTTGCACCACGCCAATCAGAACCCTGCGGATCCCGTCACCCCCCGCCCTTTCCGTCCGGCCTTCAACAAACCTTCCATCCCTGCCAAAGAAGTCACAGGGCCTGTCGTAGCGAACCAGACAGTCCGGGAATCCTGATCGCCAAACCTGATGAAAACCTATGTTCTGGATACCAATGTGCTGCTCAATGACCCGAGGGCCATCACAGCTTTCGAGGAGAACGTGGTGGTGCTCACGGAATACGTGCTTCAGGAAATCGACGAGAAGAAGAAGGGCACCGAGGAAATCAATGCCAACGCCCGCGAGGTTTCAAGACACCTCGACAAACTCACTGAACATCTCAGTTCACGCATCATATCCGGCCAGGCATCCCACCAGCCCGGCCCCCCGGCCACAAACACCTTCACCGAGATTTCCCTGCCCAATGGCCGGGGCCGTCAGGGAACATTGATCATCCTGATGGATGACCCGGCAAATCGAGTGCAGGGTGCCAGCCAGGACGAGAGGATACTGGCACTGGTCCACAAGCACCGCTGGCAGTTCAAGACTCCCATCATTATTGTGACCAAGGACGTCCTCATGGGCATCCGGGCCATCGGCATGGGATTCGGCCGCCAGGACTACAAGCGGGATCAGGCCAGAACTCAGCTCAAGCAACTCCCCTTCATTGATCCCCAGTTGCTCCCGTTCAATGATCTGTTCAATGGCCGAAACAATATCAAAATTCCCGGAATCCTTGAGAAAACCTACAAGGATCAGGATTCATTTGTGCCCATCGTCCCGGGCTACTACATCATTCCGTGTGACCACTCAGCCGTGTTGATTCACATAGACCATTCGGAGACCGTCCGGGTCGTTCACGGAACTCCAAACTTTTGCCGCATGAAGGGAGGGCGCGGAATCCGGGCCAGAAACATTGAACAACACGCTGCGGCAGATGCACTCCTGAACAAGCGTAAAACCCTCGTTTGCCTGATCGGACCCGCCGGCACAGGCAAGACCCTCATGGCCATCGCCGCCGCACTTGAAACCCTCAAGCAAACCAACAAGGCCGTTACCCCGCCCTCTCCCCAGACGCTGACCCGGAAGGAGCGCAAACAGGTTCGCAATCAAAAGGCCGCCCAATCCGAACGTCTCCAAATCCTGATCGCCCGCCCGATGATCAGCATGGGCCAGGAAATGGGATTTCTCCCCGGGGATGTGGACGAGAAAATGCGCCCCTGGATCCAGCCAATCATCGACAATCTTGAGTATCTCGTCGGCGAGAGCGAGGCCATGCGACTTCTTGAGGACGGGGATATCAAACTCCAACCCCTCCCCTTCATTCGCGGCCGCTCAATACGGAACGCGATCCTGATCATCGACGAATGCCAGAACACCACTCCTCTGGAGATCAAAACCATCCTGACCCGCGCCGGTGAGGGTACCCGGGTTATTCTCACGGGCGACACCGGCCAGATCGACATGCCTTACATCGACAAACTCTCCAATGGCCTTGCCTATGCCGCCGACCGGATGGGTCGCGAGGAATTTGCAGCCGTCGTGCCGATGAACATTTGCGAGCGAAGCCTCATGGCGGCCCGCGCGGCAGAACTCCTTTGATCCCACATCAACTCCCCAACCCACCCCAATCCCATGTCCCTCACTCAAAACGAATACATGAGCACGCTCCAGCTGGTGTCTTCCATCAGTGACCGGTGCAAGACGATCGAATCCCTCGGAACTGCGATCAAATATGAGAAAGTCATGAGAAAAGGCCTCAAGGCCGGACTTTCCCAGGACCAGATCCAGCTCGCCGCAGTAATTCTTCTCCGTGAATATATGAGATCCTCCATCAGGAGTTGACCAGCCCGCCAGCACACCCGGCACCAGAGAGAAACTTAACGCCGCCTGATCGATCTACCCGGCCCGCCCCCCACCTCCAACCAGGCGGGAGGGAAATTGTCTCGCCTTTCAGTCTGTCCTCTGTCAAACCTACCCCCATGCGACTCCTCCCTTGCGTTGGCTTGAACTATCCCATGAGGCTGCTCTGGATGCTCATCCTCCTTCTGGCGCCAGCCACCCACTGCTTTTCACAGCGACTCACCCTCCCGGAGGTGGACGCTTTCAACGTCCGTGTCGGCACCCAGACGTTTGCTCCGCGATACCATTTCACGACCAACACCGCGCTCGTCGAAACTGCGAATGCCATCAGCGCCATGGGCAGCGATGTCATCAAATTCTATCTGGGCCGTGGCATGTCTGGCCAATACGGGATATCCCTCCCCGGCTCCATCACCGACCTGACCCGACTGGTCCGGGATGAGCCATCGGTCCGCAGGGTGTTCGACATGCCTTTCCACCATTACGTGGTCTGGGCCTACGCCTTCTCCGTCGCCGGGGACGCCTGGTGGAAAGGTGGATTCTCGGCCACCGAAGGAGCGAAGGAATATGCTGAAATCTACACCCTCACCCGCCACTTCCTGACCAACTACAACCAGTCCGGGAAAAGCTTCTACCTCGGCCACTGGGAGGGGGATTGGTATCTCTTGAACAACTACGATACCACCAGCAACCCCTCCCTCACCGCGATTCAGGGAATGATTGACTGGCTCAACACCCGCCAAAAGGCGGTGGACGATGCCATGCGCGACACTCCCCACACAAATGTGGCCGTCTATGCCTATACCGAGGCCAACCGCGTTCGGGACGCCATGTTCAACGGCCCCACCAACAACCTGCGTCTGGTGAATGCCGTGCTCCCGGGTGTCACAAACCTCGATTTCGTCTCCTGGTCCTCCTACGACGGGATGAACCTCCCAACACCGGAACTCACGGCCACCCTGAACTATCTTCAGGACCATCTCTCCACCAACAAGGCATCCGTCATCCCCGGACGCCGGGTCATCATCGGCGAATACGGCTGGGGCACCGGCGATCAGGAACCGGCCACCCGCTCCTTCATCCAGCGCCTGCTCTCCTGGGCACCAAAATTCATCCTGTTCTGGGAAATGTATAATAACGAGGCCAATGCCTCTTTCTGGTTGATAGACAGCAACAACGTGCAGACCTCCACATACCTGTTTCACGAACGATTCATCTCCCAGGCGAAGCTTCAAGCCGCCCGGTTTTTTGAAACCAATGGGCGGCTGCCCACTGATTCCGAGTTCAGCACCGGCCTGAGCCCGCTCCTGAATCAGCCTCTCTCCCTCCCCACCCGCCTGTCCGTCTCGAACCGGGATTTGCGCACCCTCTCCGCCGACACCGCCACCCTCGAAGGATCCCTGCTGCAGGGAGTTTACGGCGATGACTGCGCCAGTGTCTCTGTTTGTTGGGGGCGGGTGGATGGCGGCACAAACCGCGCCGGGTGGGAATTCTCCCGTGTGATTGGCCTCAATACCCGGTTCACCACCACCACCTTCTCGACACTCGCAACCAGCCTCGCCCCCAAAACCAATTACTTCTACCGCTTTTGCGCCACAAACTCCGCAGGGGAGGTCTGGGCCACAAACTCCGCTGTCTTCAGCACGGATGTGCTCCGGCCATCCGATTACGGATCCCGCATGAAAATCACCTTCACCGGCTACAATCGCGGATCTGAACTCCTGCAGTTCCCCGCCCTGGTGACGCTCGGGTCCCAGATTCCCGGCTTCTCTTATGCACAGTTCGCCTCCCGCACAGGGGGGGATCTGCGCTTCACCGATTCCACCGGGGCAACGCTGATCCCCCATGAAATTGACGAGTGGAACGTCAACGGGACATCCCCGGTCTGGGTCCGCGTCCCGCGCCTCTCCGGCACAAATGACTGCATCTGGGCCTTTTGGGGGAATCCCCTCACCACGAATCTCCCCTCCTACTCCACGAACGGCTCCGTCTGGTCCCCCGGTTCGGCTTTGACCTGGCACCTGAAGGAATCCGCCATTCCGTTTCCTGACAGCGCTGCCAGGTATCCCGCCCTCTCAGGCGATCCCCCGGCATCCACCCCCCTGGGCCTCATCGGCCGGGCCGGCCTTTTTAATGGGACGAGCGATTCCCTTGCCACCAGCACACTCAATCTGGGCAACCTATTCACACTCTCCGCCTGGTTGAAGCCGGACCCGGCGGGAAACTCCATTCAGACAGTCTGGGCCAATAAACTTGGCGGCAGCACCACCACCGGAATCGCCATCTTCATCAATTCCTACAACACAAAGGACCGCAAGCTCATCCTCGAAACCGGCAACGGCACCCTGGGTGCCATCGCCGCCACGGACACGATGGTCGTGAACACCGGCCGCTGGTGCCATGTTGCCGCTGTCATTGATCGTCAGGCCGGATCTGCAACCCTTTACGTCGATGGAACAAACCGAACCGCATCGAGCGGCATCCGCAACGACTTCGCCAATCTGGCCCCCATCAACCTCGCAAAGTTCCCCGGCAGCGCCCCCTACCCCTACAAAGGCCTGATCGACGAGGCCCGCATCGAAACCCAGGCCCGCTCGGCGGATTGGATCTGGGCCACGTGGATGAACGCAGGTTCCAACGCCACGTTCCAGACCTTGTCCGCCATCACAAACCAGCCTCTGGCCCTGACATCCGGCACACTGCCCGGTGTCTGCTCCCTGCTCTGGCCCGCTCCCGGCGTGGGCTGGCGCCTGCACACCAGCACAAACATCGCAGATCCCGCAGCGTGGATCCAGGCCACGAACATCCCCATCCTCGCCAACGGCCAATGGACGGTTCAATTCCCCCTCGATTCCCCGGCCCCACGCTTCTTCCGGATCCGTTCCCCCTGATCTGGGACAGGTTCCAAGCGGCGGTATCAGGATGAAGGATGATCTCTGGTTTCTTCAATCTGCGCTCCTCTGCGCCATCTGCGGATCATAAGCCAACCGCCCCTTGCCTGTGTTCCCAGCACTTTCGTTACTTTCGTGACTTTCGTGGTCACCCCCCCCCGGGTGGGAGGGTTTTGCCTTGCGGCGGCATCCAACTCTTTTATGTTCCGCCCATGATCTACCTGAGCAGTGTCCTAAAGCGATGCAGTCTGGCAGCGGGCCTTCTGGCCACATCCCTCGCCATCGGGGACCCCGCCACACGCATTGAGACCGCCCGGCAGCCGGTTGTTGACTCCTACCACGGAACGCAGGTGACCGATGATTACCAGTGGCTCGAGGCATCCGGCACGGAACCGGTGAAGGAATGGAGCCGCAAACAGAACGAACGGACGCGCGCGCATCTGGATCAATTCACCTTTCGGGAAGGGCTCGCCCAGGAACTCCAGCAGTTGCGCAGTGAGGAATCGGCCCGGTTCAGCGGGCTGAGCGAGCGCCAGGGCCGCCTTCTGGCCCTGCGTTTCAAACCACCCGCACAGCAACCTGTTCTCGTCCGCATCTCCTCGCTGGAACCGCCCACTCTGTGGCGGCCGGTGTTCGATCCCAACACCTACAACCCGAAAGGCACCACATCCATCGACTGGTATGTCCCCTCCCTCAATGGACGACTGGTGGCTGTCTGCCTCTCCGAAAACGGAAGCGAGCAGGGCACGCTCCACTTCTTTGATGTCGATACCGGGAAGGAGCTTGAGGACCGCATCCCCCGTGTGCAATACCCCACGGCCGGGGGCAGCGCTGCCTGGCTGCCGGACAACTCGGGAGTTCTCTACACCCGCTACCCCCATGAAGGTGAAAGGCCGCAGGCCGACGTCAATTTCTACCAACAGGTGTGGTCCCACAAACTCGGCACCCCGGCGTCTGAGGACCGGTTGGAGATCGGAAAGGACTTCCCCCGCATCGCCGAGATCCGCCTCGACTCCACGCCGGATGGCCACTGGCTGCTGGCCACCGTCGAAAACGGGGATGGGGGCGACTACGCCCACTACACGCGTGACCCGGCCGGCATCTGGAGGCAGTTGACCCGGTTTGAGGATGGGATCAAGGCGGCCGAGATGGGCCGCGACAACGCCCTCTACCTCGTCTCCCGCCAGAACGCGCCCAGGGGAAAAATCCTCAGGCTGCCCCTCTCCGCAGAAATGCGCCTGGCGTCCGCCACGGAAATTGTGCCCCAGACAAAGGGTGTGGTTCAGGAATTGGCACCCGCCGACCACGGCCTCTACGTTTCCTATCTGGTGGGCGGCCCATCGGAACTGGTCTTCTACCCGAAGGGCAGCACCCGGGCGCGGGAAATACCGACCCTCCCGGTCTCCTCCATCGGCGGCATCCAATCCTGGAACGGGGACGACCTGGTGTTCGGCAACACCAGCTACCTGCAACCGTTCGGGTGGTATTCCTGGAAGCCTGGAAGCGACAAGCCCACACGGACGGCCCTGAGCATGACCTCCCCGGTGGATTTTTCCGACATCGAAGTGGTGCGCGAATTTGCCGTATCCAAAGATGGGACGAAGGTGCCTCTGAACATCCTGCGCAAAAAGGGTGTGGCGCTCGATGGGGGCAACCCCGCGATCCTGTATGGCTATGGCGGATATGGCATCAACATGACTCCGGGCTTCGACTCAACCCGGCGCGTCTGGTTCGAGGCGGGCGGTGTTTACGTGGTGGCAAACCTCAGGGGCGGAGGGGAGTTCGGGGAGGAATGGCACAAGCAGGGCAACCTCACCCGGAAGCAGAATGTGTTTGATGACTTCATCGCGGCCGCCGGTCACCTGATCAAGCGCGGCTACACCTCAAGTGAACGCCTGGCAGTGGAAGGGGGCAGCAACGGCGGCCTGCTGATGGGCGCCTTCCTCACCCAGCGGCCGGATCTCGCCCGCGCTGTTGTTGCCAAAGTGGGCATTTATGACATGCTCCGGGTGGAACTGGATCCCAACGGGCAGTTCAACGTGACCGAATTCGGCACCGTGAAGGATCCTGACCAGTTCAAAGCCCTCCACGCCTACTCACCCTACCACCGCGTGAAAGACGGCGCCAAATACCCAGCCGTGCTCCTGACCACCGGGGAAAACGATGGCCGCGTGAACCCGTTCCAATCCCGCAAAATGGCCGCAAGACTCCAGGCCGCCACCACCTCCGGACACCCCGTGCTCTACCGCAGCAACGCCAGCGCAGGCCACGGCATCGGCTCCAGCCTCAAGGACCGCATCGCCGAACAGGCCGATGTTTATTCCTTCCTGTTCAGTGAGTTGGGGGTCAACACCTCGAAGTGGAAATTCGAATAACCGGGGCCTGAAAGCGGTTGTGGCGCACGGTGAAATACGAGGAGGTGTATTCCAAGGACTACCGGGATGTTGCAGAGGCGCGGCATGGACTGGCCAACTACTTTCGCTTTTACAACGACCAGCGCATTCATCAGGCCCTGGATTACCGCACCCCGCAGAGCGTCCATTTCGGCCACCTTCAATGAGCTCACCACATGGACCTTTGTCCGCAGGGGGGCGAGCTAAGGCTCAAGGCTCGCCCCCTGCTGGCTTGGTTCCCAGAACATGTTCCCGAAATACTAAAAATTTCCACTATCTAAAAACACCCCGTTTTTCGTCTAGACAATGGGGAGCACCTCAGAGTACTATTCCGGGTGATCGGCGGAGACATGAGATGGGCCGTAAATCCGAAGGATTGTGGCGGAACTATTCCGGTGCGCTGCCCTTGTACACAATGAAAGGATCTGTGTTTTCGGCTAAGGTCATTTTGAACTGGTTTATCACGCTGACCACGAGTGCCGCGCTCGTCGCTTTCGCGTGGCTCTGGTCGAGCATGCCTTATGTTGATGCATGGTATAGGGCACAGGCACAACCGAGTGATCTAGAAAGTTTTTGTCTCCAATGCTATCCGATCCAATGGCTCATCCTGCTGCTCGCGCCTGTGGGGGTTTTTTATATCCACAGCAATTTTACTGCGCTACGGTGCGATGCAAGGAAAGTGTTTGTTACCGCATTCGTCGGGCTCGGAATCACGAGCATGTTTTGTCTTGTCGCAAGTTTGCTGCGGCGTTTTCTCTCGGTGCCCGCATTAGACTGGACTCCGGCGGCTCCCTCATTGCTGACTCTTGGCTTCAACATTGTTCTGCTTGGCTTGGGGGTGGGTTGTGCGGTTGTTAAGTGGACAGGTAAACACGCTCGACAATGAACCAGTACGCATATGGCCCCTTCGGGGATCTCATCCGCGCCACCGGGCCAAGGCCAATCCATTCCGGTTTTCGACCAAGTATCAGGATGACGAAACCGATCTACTTTACTACGGGTATCGGTATTACAGTGCGAGCACGGGGAGGTGGTTGAGCAGGGACCCGATTGAGGAAAGAGGAGGGCTGAACCTGTATGGCTTTGCGGGCCAGAATTCAGTGTCGAGAACCGACCGTCTTGGGCTGTTTCGTGATGATTGGATGACATGCCCCTGCCGGTGTGTTTCCGTGAATGTTACCTACAGTCCTGGGGGAAGTTCGCCCCCAAGTTCCCTGGCCATGTACCAGCACCTGTTTGATAAAGTGTTCGGCAGCAAGATCAGCGTGGCTTGGAAGGTGACCGGCAACCCTCGAGACTGCAAATACTATCAGGATGAAACCGGCACTCCCAGTATTCTTACCGACCCGGGAGTGAATCTAGTTGAAAATGGCGCGAACCACGAAGTCTCTCAGGCTTACACCGATTACATGGGGGCAACGTTTCACTTTGTTTTTCCCCCGCCGGCAACTGCGACCTACAACTACAAACAAACCTGGCGGGTGGTGTTCCGGTGCGTGTCCAGCACTGTAGACGGGCACACGGTCGAGCGGGCCGATTCCGCAAATTGGAATCAGAGCTTTAGCTACCCCTGATGAGGCGTTATGCGGCTTGCTCTGATTCTTGTCTTGGTGGTTCTAGGGTCGGCTGGCATTTGGTTCATTGGCCAACTCCCTGCGTTTCGACGCGAGCAGGTTCCTGGCGTTTCACTGACGGACCTACGCGATCGCGCTACTTTTACTGCGCGTGTTGATGCCGTGCGTTACGGGCCTCAATCAACTAACAAGGAAGCTACTTACGATTATATCATCGTCTTCATAACGAAGCCAGATGGCGGGAAACTGGGTGTGATTGATCATACGCCCGATCTCCACGTTCTCGAATCCATACGCTCCCTCAAGGTGGGAAATGATTACCAGTTTCCAGAAGTGTTGTTGAGGACTGAGTTGAAGGAGCATCCTGGCGAAAGGCGACTGTAATGGCTGGACGAAACAACCGTCTGCTGGCTCAAAGACTGCTTTTTCGTTTCGATACCGAGCACGCGTACGGCCCCTTCGGTGAAGTCATCAGAGCTACCGGACCAATGGCGAAAGCGAACCCATTCCGTAAACGGGTCAAACCATAGCATTTGGCATTTTATAGTTGACTTAAGCTCGGGAATGGTGGCAGGTTTGGACCATGCCGCGCAAACCGCGAGTGCAATATCCTGGAGCGATTTACCATGTGGTCAGCCGGGGAGATCGGCGCGAAGCCATCTTCGTAAACGATGTCGATCGGCACGATTTTCTCAGGACGC
>CAIWMU010000121.1 GCA_903913865.1 uncultured Verrucomicrobia subdivision 3 bacterium | reverse complement strand
TGCCCCGTGCGCGCGCGCAGCCTCCGTCGCAGCCTGCCAGAGCTCTGCTGGAATCCGTTGACCAAGGGGACGGGTCGATCGCCACTCCCGCAGCCGCTCCGCCAATGTTTGAAGTTGAGGAAAACCACCAAAATCTCGTTTCGTTGCCATAGTTCGCCACCAACCATAGCCACTTCACCCCCAAAAGTTACGCACCCTTGCCGAAGCAACACAGACTATCAAATTACCGGGCACACGTGCTGCGCTTTCCAAAGTCTTGCCGTCTCGCGAGAGAAGCCGTTGCGAGTTCACATCAGGCGGTATCAGGGGTGTCGTTGGGAGTTGTTTTTCAGGCTCATACGAAGCGCTAACAATTCAAGTGCTCGTTTGCTCATATCCTTCTTGTTCCTCACTTCCGTGGCATCAAAAATCGCTGTCAGGGTATGGGATGGGTGGTATGTTCATGGCCATTCATATGTTTCGTCGTACCCATTGTGGCTTCGGGCAGGCTGGGGCGGGGGAGGTCCCGTTACCCCCGCGATGCGTTTATCATCAGCATCGCGCACAGTCCCGCTTCTCTATCGGCCGGAAAAGTCGGCTGTTGTTGCCGTTGATGTTTTCCATCCTTGTCGCGGGAGCTGTGGCCGGGCCGGTTGATTTCTCCAGGGCACTGCCGGACCCGTTCAAGGTGATTCCACTTCCGGGTCATCCGTCGTTTGTTTTCACGCTTTATGGAGTTCCGTCGGATCTCGGGCCGTTGAAGGAACTGGTCGGGGTGATGCGCCGGGAGGGGCTTGGAAACGGGTTCGACCCGGGGCCGACGCCTGCCCCGAATACGAAGCCAGTGTTCGACTACCTGGCAGGCATCGGGTGGCCGGTGGTTTGCTATCCCGGATGCGGCGACATGCAGATCAAGGGGGGCCGCTGCGTGATGGGTCCGGCGAATGCCGGGGCGCTTGAATCGATGGACAGGGCGGGTGTGTTCTCGGCGGTGCAACTGGGAGAGTGGGGCTATTACTTCCACAACCTGTCGCATAACGAACCGTGGTGGAGGGATGTCTATGGGCGGGAATTTGAAACGTTCAAGCACCTGATGAAGCCCCCGGGCCTCTCGGGCTACGACAGGCGGCCGGCCACCAAACAGGAGTGTCATGATGTGGTGAAAGACTATTTCACGAGCCGGAGCCGGGATCTGCTGGGACGTGTGATCAGCGTGACGGGCCATTCGCACTACGAGGCCTATGCGGGGGAATGGGGTGCCCGGTGCATTGGCCTGGAAGTGGGGGAGAATATCGCATACACACAATCGAAGTTTGCGTTCGCACGGGGTGCCTCGCGCCAGTGGCAGAAGCCGTGGTCGGTGCAGGTCAGCCCCTGGTTTTCCGGGGCCTGCACAACGAGCGGGCCGCTCAGGAGCGAGGGGGGCGGGGCCAGGGGATTGGATGCAGGCCACTCCCTGAGTCTGTATGAGCGGATGTGGCTGCACGGCTGGTTTGCGGGCGCGGGAATGGTCACGCCGGAAAACAGCGTTGCGATCTTTTTCGAAAAGCCGGAGGCGCCGTGGACCCTGACGGAGCATGGGCGCAAAGCCGCCGAGGTGTTCCGGTTCATGACCACCCACGAGCGCGGGGTGCCGTTCACACCGGTGGCGGTCGTGCTGGATCACCTCGCCGGGTATAACGGCTATATGGACAAACCGTGGGGCATTCTTGAACCCACCCCCGGTGACCGGCAGGTGCGGGATCTGTTCGATCATCAGCTCTTTCCCGGAGGCGACCATATCCACACCAGGGCCGATCCTTCAAATCCGGAGATTTCCTATCTGCGGCCCACTCCATACGGCGAGATCTTCGATGTGCAACTCACCAGCGCATCTGTGGGGATGCTCTCCAGCTATCCGGTGCTGCTGCTGGCCGGGGATATTGAGTTTGATACGGCTTTCGTCTCGAAGCTGGAACAGGTGTTGAAGAAGGGGGGTACGGTGCTGCTTTCCGAGGCGCACAGGTCGGCTCTTGGACCCCGGTCGTTCAGGCAGCTTGCGCGGCACCGGAAGCTGGAATTGCTCGAACCCTGGATCCATCCCGGGACACACCGGCCCGCGGCCATTTCCGACTCCAGACTGCGCCGACTCGCCCAGGAGACGCTGCCGGTGGAAGTCTCCGGTGATCCGGTTGAATATGCTGTGAACCGGACGGCGGTCGGATGGGTGGTGGAACTGATCAACAATTCCGGCGTTGCGAAGAAGCCGGCGCAGCCAGCCATCATCGATCCCCAGGCTGTGGCTCATGTGGACCTCAAACCCTGGGTTCGCTGCAAATCGGCCCGGGAATGGATGTCCGGGCAGGTCCATGCCAAACCGGAACAGATCCAACTGGAGATTGGGCCGGGCCAGAGTGCCTTCGTGGAGTTTATCTGCCCATGAGAACAGTTGCAGTCAGCCGGTCGGGGTGGTTCCTGTTTTCATTGATATGGCTGGGCTGCATGGTGGTGGTCTGCCGCGCACAGCCATCCAAGCATTGGCAGGGGTTGGAATTCGGCGCGTTCAAGCACCACATCAACGACTTCAACCGGCTGGATCAGGAAACGGTGACCAACCACATCCCCAACGCCGCAGCATGGGAGTGGATGACAAACACCATTCCGCTGTTCGAGTGTCCGGATGCTCAATTCGAGAGAACCTACTACTTCCGCTGGTGGACCTACCGCAAACACATCAGAAAGACGCCCGCTGGATTTGTCGTGACCGAATTTCTCCCGCAGGTGGGCTGGAGCGGGAAATACAACTCCATCAACTGCCCGGCCGGGCATCACTTTTACGAGGGCCGCTGGCTGCGGGATGACCGCTATCTGAACGAATGTGCCCTGTTCTGGTTCCGGGGCGGGGTGGATCCGGGAGGCTCGGGAAAACTCTACAGCGAATGGCTGGCCGACGCCCTCCACGCCCGCTATCTGGTGAATGGGGACAAGGGGTTTCTGACAGGCCTGCTGGGGGACCTGGTGAAAAACCACGAGGCATGGGGCCGCGACGGGGTAGCCGGAAACCCAAACCAGAAAAGCCGCAGGCTGGAGAATGGGCTCTACTGGCAGATCGATTCATGGGAAGGGCAGGAGTTTTCGATCGGAGGCACCGGGATCCGGCTGCCTGTGAACAGCTACATGTATGGCAATGCGGTGGCCATCAGCAGGATCGCCGAACTGGCAGGGAAAAAGGAACTCGCAGCGCAGTTTCGCGCCGAGGCTGCCGGGTTGAAAAAGCGGGTTGAGGATCAGCTCTGGGATCCGGCTGCGAAGTTTTTCAAGGTGATGCGGCATGCGTCCGCGCCAATGAATCAGTATGGAAACACAGCGGCGGAGCCGTGCGAGCCGGGCATGCGGGTGGGTGTCAGGGAACTCTTCGGCTATGTCCCCTGGTATTTCAACCTGCCGGGTGACCGGGGAGGCTTTGAGGAGGCGTGGCGGCAGTTGGGGGATCCGCAGGGATTCAAGGGGGCATTCGGACCCACGGTGGCGGAGCGGCGGCACCGGAACTTCAAAATCAACGCAACGGGATGTGAGTGGTGCGGGGCAAGCTGGCCATTCGCCACCGCCCAGACTCTGACAGCCCTGGCGAACCTCCTGAACAACTACCATCAGACCGTGGTCGGAAAATCGGATTACTTTGACCTCCTCAACACCTACGCCCGAAGCCATCAGCGGACCTTGAAAGATGGCACCGTCGTGCCATGGATTGATGAGAGCCTGCATCCCGACACCGGCATCTGGATCCCCACGGCGGATGACCCGCCCCGTGGCAAGGACTACAACCACTCCACCTTTTGTGATCTCGTCATATCAGGCCTGGTCGGGCTGCGCCCCCGGGCGGATAATGTTGTCGAGGTCAACCCGCTGGTTCCAGCGGGAACGTGGGACTATTTCTGCCTGGACCAGGTGGCCTATCACGGGAGGAAGCTCACGATCCTGTATGACAAAACCGGGGGGCGCTACGGGAGGGGGTCCGGATTGCAGGTTTTGGTGGATGGCAGGCGCATCGCCCGCAGTCCGGTGTTGCGGCGGCTGTCCGCATCGCTACCGTAAGGTTATGAACAGAATTCACCGCTTATTCACAATCCCGACATGTGCGGTCTGCGCCGCGCTTCTGGCGATCTGCAACCTCTTTGGGGCGGATGGCACCGACCCGGGCGGCAGGGCAGTTCCGCAGGGTGCCGCGATCTCCGGGGATGCCTTCATGGGGCTGCAACCCGGCCTGGGAAGCCTGCCGTTGCTGGGCCGGGGCCGCACGCGGTCCATATCGGCGGAAAACCCGACCGGTGCAAAATCCAAGGGGGGAATGGCCATTCCGAATCCCGGGGAGCCAAAGCCGGTGGCCAGCGGCAGGGCCGCGGATGTGCTGGGGCAGGGATGGAAGGTGCGCCCGTTCATCCGGGTGAACGCGCACGAGACAGCCGTCCTGATGGATGTGGATGGCCCCGGGGTCATCCAGCACATCTGGATGGTTGAGGGGTTGAACCGTGGAATGGTGATCCGCTTCTACTGGGATGGTGAGGATTCGCCCTCGGTGGAGTCACCGGTGCCGGATTTCTTTGCGGTGGGCCACGGAAAATTTGCTCAGGTGAACTCGCTGCCAGTGGTCGTGAATCCCGCCAACGCCCTGAACTGCTTCTGGCCCATGCCATTCCGGTCCCATGCGCGGATCACCCTCTCCAACGAGACCGGCCAGGATGTGGAGCTGGTGGCCTACCAGATCACCTATGTGGAGACCGAGGTTGCGGCGGCAGCGGGCAGTTTTCATGCGCAGTATCGCCGGGCCTCAACTGCGGACCGGAATCCGTATGTCATTCTGGACGGGGTGAAGGGCAGGGGACGCTATGTGGGAACCTTCCTTGCCTGGACCCAGATGGAGAAAGGCTGGTTCGGGGAGGGGGAGATCAAGTTCCACATGGATGGGGATGGCCAGTTTCCCACCATTTGCGGCACCGGAACGGAGGACTATTTCCTGGGCAGCTACGGATTCCAAAAGCCATACACCACTGCCTATGCGGGGACCGTCCTCCCGGCAGCCGAGGGGGCGGAGCCGCCGAACTTCTGGAGCCTTTACCGCTGGCACATCCAGGACCCGATCAATTTTGAACAGGATCTGCGGGTGACGATTCAGGCCCTGGGCTGGGGAGGGGATGGAAAATACAAGAAGCTCTCGGACGACATCGCCTCGGTGGCCTACTGGTATCAGGCCGAGCCGCACGCGCCATTCCCGAAACTGCCGGGGCTTGCCGAACGGCTTCGGGACGCCAAACGGCCGCCAGTCAGGCTTGCCGGGGCACAGGAGTGCGAATCCATGGAGATCGTGAACCGCACTTCCGGTCTGGATGCGGCCCCGCAGGAGTTGTCGGGGATTGGCAATGGCTGGAGCGGGGATGCCCAGTTGTTCATCCGGGCCGCGAAGGTCGGGGATTACGTCGAGCTTTCCATCCCTGCGAAGGATTCCGGTGCCCGGAAAGTGATCCTCCATGCCACACGGGCAACCGATTATGGGATGCTGCGATTCAGCGTGAACGGCAAGGACACAGCCGTGGCGTTTGATGGATATGCCGAGAAGCCCACCCCCACCGGACCCATCAGCCTCGGTGTGCATGAACCGAAGGATGGCAGGCTCATGCTCCGTGTGGAGGTTCTGGGGGCGAACCCGGCCGCCACAGGCGGGAAATATTTCTTCGGCCTCGATGCCGTGGTTCTGGAGAAGCCTTGATCTGCAGCCACGGTGGGCAGGCGATCCACCCTCGCGGGACTTCCGGCTCACAACCTGTTTGTGCGTATGTATCGACACTGTTTCACACTTGGCCTGCTCCTGATCGCGGGCGTGGCATCGGGCGGCGGGGTGCCTTCCGGCCCGGAGCGGTTGGAGGTGATCGCGTCACGGGTCCGGCTGGCGTGCTATTCACAGGAACAGGAGTTGGTTGCCCCGAACCCGCAGCCATCCGTCCGGCAGGTGACCTTCGCGGCGCTGGGCCTGCTCGAATCGGGAGGTTCTCCGGCCCGGGCCGAGAAGCTTGTGCGCCATGCCCTTGGCCTGCAGGTGATGGATCCCGGTGCTGCGGATTACGGGACCGTGCCATGGAGGCAGGGCCACCCGGAGATCAAGGATCCGAACGCGATCGAATTCACGATGCAGCCGGTGGGCGTGATCCTGATCCGGCACGCCAGCCGTTTGTCGGAGGGGTTCAAGGAGGAGGTCAAACCCCACGTGCGGGCTGCCATCACAGCCATCCAACGGCACCCGGTGCTGGTGAAATATTCCAACATCTACCTGATGAAGACCGTCAATCTGCTCCTGCTGGGTCAGGCGATCGGCGACCCTGCCGCCATTGCTGAGGGCCGGTCGAATTTTGGGACCTGGCTGGCCTTCACGCGAACGAACGGTTTGACGGAGTATGCAAGCCCGACCTATTCGCCCATCCAGGCGGACTGCCTGGCCCTCGCGCACAACCTCATCCGGGACAAGGCGCTCAAAGGCAGAATGAAAGGGGTGCTCGATCTATATTGGGCCGACATGGCCGCCAGCTATTTTCCCGATCGGCAGACCATGACGGGGCCTTCGAGCAGAAACTACAATTCCGGCTTTCTCTTCAGCGATCCCAACGTCGAATATTCCTACTACCTGACCGGGTTGAGATCGAGGCCGCCCTCCGAGACGATGTTGAGCGACATGGTCAGGGCCTTCACTGTCGCCCGGATGCCGGGCTATCGGCCCGGGCGCGACATCCTGGGGCTTGCGGAATTGCCGGAGCGCACCCTGCGCGCCCGATTCGGGTCGGGGCCCGGTCAGGACCGGTATTTGTGGATAACACCCGAACTTTCGCTGGGCAGTTCCAGTGCCTACTACGGTCCGCAGGACCGGCGGATCTGCGCGGAGTTCGCCTCGCAAAAGCGGCTGCCGCTGGCCGGTTTTGTTGTGGATTCCCTCGACTCCCCCTTTGGCACGGTGCGGAGCACCGACCGGAGTGGGCACAGCAAGCCCCACCATCTGCCGCACCTGCTCGCGACGGTTCAGGAAGAGGGTTTCATGCTGGTGCTGGCCGATCTATCCCCGGCGTTGCTGACAGGGGACTTCACCAATCTGGCGAGCAACATCCTCCTCCCCGCCCGGGTGGATCAAATGGTTCTGGATGGTCAAGCTGTTGACTCCGGCAAGCCGTTCAATCTGGCCGCCGGGCCGGGTGCGGTCGTGGGGTTGCGCGAGGGACGTGCGGCTCTGGCAGTGCGCCTGTTTGCTGCGGATGGCTGTGGCGGGCAGGAGCCATCCTGGAAGCTCGAATTTGATGGGAATGCCGAGGGTGCGGCAAGGCTGGCGGCTCATCATTACCAGGGGCCAATGAGATCGCTGACCGGTCCCCATCCCCGCTGCGGATTCATCATGATGGCAGCCCGCTGTGAAACAGCCCGGGAATTTGAATCCTTCCTGCAGCGTGCGGCGGCGGTGGTTCCTGTGGAGACAATGCAGAAGGGGGTATGGACCGTCAAAGCCACCTTCGAGGGAACAGTATTGGAGGCGGGTCTGGATCTGGATCGGCAGGAGATCAGCCTCCGCCGTGCCAATGGCCGGGAATGGAGCCAGGAGATTTTGACCGTCAACGGACGCGATCTTGGGAGGAAATATCTGGGATCAGCGCCCGGGCCCTCCGGCAAGCCCGGGCACTGAAATCATTGGCGAGTCCCCTTGGTGGGGCGCTCAACGGAGTGTCAGGACCGCATAATTGCGTTTGCCCTTCCTCAGGAGAAGGTGCTTTCCGAAAAGGAAATCGGCTGCGGTGAGGCTGCGCTGGAAGTTGGTTTCACGGATGTTGTTCACGTAAACGCCACCCCCTTCGACATCTTTCCTCGCCTGGCCTTTGGAGGCGCACAGCCCGCTGTGAAGGAGCAATTCGGTGATGCCCTTCCCACCATCCCCCAGCTCTGAGGCAGGCAGGTCTTTGGTGGGCACCTCCCCGACGATTTCATTGAAGGTCGCCTCCGAAACACCTTCGAGATCCCCACCAAACAGGATGTCGCTGGCGCGGAGCGCTTCCGCCGTGGCATCGGGGCCATGAATCATTTCCGTGACCGATTTTGCCAGGGCCTTGTGGGCCGTGCGGGCACCGGGATTCTCCGTGTGCTGCTTCTCCAGCTCCGCGATCTCAGCCTCGTTGAGGAAGGTGAAGAACTTGAGGTAGCGGATGACATCGCGGTCGTCAGAACGGATCCAGAACTGGTAAAACTTGTAAACACTCGTCCTGGTGGGATCCAGATAGACCGCGCCGCCGAGGCTCTTGCCGAATTTTGTGCCATCGGAATTGGTGATCAGCGGCAGGGTCAGGCCGTAAACCGTCTGGCCCAGCTTGCGGCGGGTGAGATCAATGCCTGCCGTGATGTTCCCCCACTGGTCGCTGCCCCCGATCTGGAGTTCGCATTTCTGGTCACGGCAGAGCACGTAAAAATCAAACGCCTGCAGCAGCATGTAGCTGAATTCCGTGTAGCTGATGCCGGACTCCCGGTCCTCCATGCGGGCACGAACACTCTCCTTGGCAACCATCTGGTTCACCGAAAAGTGCTTGCCGATGTCCCGCAGAAAATCCAGGAAGCTGACCGGCGCCGTCCAGGTGGAGTTGTCGAGGAGCACGGCCGGGTTGACGGTCGTTTCAAAATCCAGCAACCGTTTCAACTGCTCCTTCACCCGGGAGATGTTGTGGTCAAGAACCTCGTGGGTGAGCAGTTGCCGTTCCGTGCTGCGGCCGCTCGGATCACCGATGGACCCGGTGGCTCCTCCCGCCAGGGGAATCGGCCGGTGGCCCAGCAACTGGAACCGGCGCAGGGCGAGCAGCGGAACCAGGTTGCCGACGTGCAGGCTGTCCGATGTCGGGTCAAACCCGCAATAGAGTGTGATGGGACCCGCGTTGGTCCGTTGTACCAGGGCCTCGGCATCCGTGCAGTCCGCGAGCAATCCGCGCCAGCGCAGTTCATCCAGAATATTCATTTCCCGCAGGATAATTGGCGGCAGCCCAAAATCCAGTTTCAATCGCAGGCTCGATTTTTCCCTCATTACCGGGGTGCGAGGCGGGATGCGTCGAAGTCCCGCCCAACCCAGCACAAACGGTGCGCCCCATCCCATCCCAGCCTACCGGCCTGGGTTGAGGAGATAATATGGAGACACAAGGGCTGAAGGCCCGACACATCCATCGCATTCCGAAGCAAACGTATGATAACACGCTTTCAGCCCTCGAGTCGTTTCAATGCCCCATTTCCTAGGGCGGTACCCCAGGCTGGTATTGTGAGCACCGTTGGTGCTGGGGAAGGTGGTCGGCCCGGAGACCCATCCGTCAACCCCCACCGGGTTCCATTTGTAAGCTCCGTTTTCTCAACAGGCTGGACAAGGGGGTCAACCTGTTTAACCCTGCGCAGCATGAGGGCACGACTGTTTAAAATCGCGACGGGGCCGGTTTCTGCATGCCACAGGATGTGGGTTTTTGGCTGTGTGGTGGCAGGGCTCATGGCTGCCTGCCTGCCTGCGCTGGGAGATCCGGTCCGACAGGTCATGGATCTTTCAGGTTCATGGGAATTCCAGAGGGATGGTGCCACGAACGGATGGAAAACGGTGCCAGTGCCTTCCGCCTTTCAGGATCATGAGGGGACGAACTTTCACGGGATTGGATGGTATCGGCGGAGCATTACCCCTCCGGCCCTCCCCCCAGGTTGCCGGGTGTTGCTTCAGTTTCAGGCTGCGGCCACAGAGGCGGAGGTCTGGTGCAACGAGCAACGGCTTGGATCGCATCTTGGGGGATGGACCCCGTTCCGGTTTGATATCACCCCGGTGTTGCGCGCCACTCCCGCAGGGCAGCCGCTGCAGATCAAGGTGCGCCTGAATGAAAAGGTGGGGCATAACACGCAGGGATTCCTGCCCATCATTGCCCCACACTTCGGCGGGCTCTGGCAGGGGGTGGATCTGGTGGTCGTTCCCGAGATTTCCATTGATGACCTCCAACTGCTCGCCATTGGGGATCCCGTGTCCCGGGAATTGAAGCTGGAGATTCCCCTTCTGAACGATGACCGGCAATCTGTCACCCAGGCCGTGGTGCAGATCCGTCGGCGCGGGGACACGGGATGGGTGCCATTGGCTACACAATTTCAGCGGGACGGACAGGTGCTCAAGGGGCGCGCCCCATTTCCCGCGGCGGAATGCTGGGAGCCCACCAACCCGGTGCTGTATGAGGTGCGGATGACCCTTCCATCCTCCCCTGCGGATGAATTCACCACCCGGGCGGGCTTCCGCAGGATTGAAACCTTTGGTTCAGAATTCCGGCTGAATGGCCGTCCCCTCAGCGTCCGGGGCCTTCTAAACTGGGGTTATTCGCCGCCGCAGGTGGCACCGAACCCGGGGGAAGCCGTCTGGAAGGCGGAGTTCGACCTGGCCCGTTCGCAAGGGTTCAACCTGATGAAATTCTGTCTCTGGCTGCCGCCCAAACGCTGCCTCGAGCTGGCCGATGAGGTGGGGATGCTGACCTGGATGGAATATCCCACCTGGCATCCCAACATGACGGAAAAGTTTCTGCCAGCCTTGCGCGGGGAGTTTGCGGAGTTCTTCCGCTACGACCGGAATCATCCCTCCGCCATCCTGCGCAGCCTGACGTGTGAAACCGGTCCCTCGGCCCAGCTGGAGGTCATCCAAAGCCTCTATGATCTGGCCCATCAACTCGTGCCGGGCGCGCTAGTGGAGGACGATTCCAGTTGGATCGGGTGGAACCGGGTCCATGATTTCTATGACGATCATCCCTATGGTAACAATCATACCTGGGTGAAAACGCTCGCCGGGTTTGAGGAGCACATCCGGGCGCACGGTCTCAAGCCGCTCGTGCTTGGCGAGGCGATCGCCGCCGACACATGGATTGATCGTCCTGCCATCCTGGCGAAACTGGGGACGAACCGTCCTTGGTGGGGCCCGGGCCCGCTGGATGCCACCGCCACGTGGCAGACCCGGCTGGAGCCACTCTGCGGGGAATCCGCCCTGTCCACACTTGGACCCGATTCTCTCCATTATGGCCTGCTGATGCGCAAGTTCCAGGTGGAGGCCTTCCGGCGGGAGATGCCCTATGCGGGCTACACCATCAGTGTGATCCGGGACATCCCCAACGCCAGCATGGGTCTGGTGGATTATCTGGGCCGGCCCAAGTGGACTCCGCAGGAATGGGCCTGGCACGGGGAAAGCATGCTGCTGCTCAAGACAGCAAACGACCGGCGCTCATTCCAGGCAGGTGAACCGTTGCATGCCGAAATCCTGTTGAGCCATTTCGGTGCCAAGGCAATCAACGGTGGCACGATGGAGATCACCCTCGAAAAGCAGCCCACCTGGAACGGAGGCTCCCGGGAGCAGCCCATCCACAAACGTGTCATCGATAAGATCGTCCAGACTAAAGGCACTCTGGCCACGATTGCCGACGAGGATTTTTCTCTCGAGTCCGCGGATCGCCCCTACAGGCTCCTGCTCTCCGCGACATTGACCAGCTCAAACGGGGTCATCCGCAATGAATGGCCCGTGTGGGTGATTCCAAAGCCGGAACCCCTCGCCAGTGCGATTGATTTTCATTCCAGTGCAACCGGTGATTCCATCCGCTCGCTTTTTGCCGGATTGCCTGGGACTGAATCACAACCGGTTCAGGCCGCGCCCGGGATCATTGTGGCGACAAAATTTGATGCCCAGCTGGCTCAGGCTCTTGAAGCGGGTGCCCGTGTGCTGTTCCTGCCCAGCGGGGAGAAGCACAGCTTCCGCACCAGCGAACATTGGTTTCTGCGCGGCGCGCCCGTCGTTCCCAACAGCCGTCTTTTGGAGAGGGTTCCGAGGGAACTGCTGCTGGAACTGCAGCACTTTGACCTCGCCGGGCCGGTTGTTCCAGGCCTGCCCCATCTCGAATCGTTCGAGCCGCTGCTGCTGCTATGGGATACCCACGACCAGCCTGCGGTGCGCACGCATGGTCTGGCCTTTTCGACACAAGTCGGGAAGGGTCGGCTCCTCGTGACCACTCTCGGCCACAGCGCAAACGCCGGCGCGGCAGGCCCGTGGTTGCTACGCGAGTTGATCAATCAATTGCAGCGCCCGGAACCCCCGTCCCGCACCCTGGATGCGAAAGTCTGGGATTACCTGAAATCCTCCCTTCAAGCGGAGCAGACCAATCTCGTTGAGCGGGTGTGGCAATTCCGCCCGGATCCAAAGAATGAGGGACTCACGAACGGCTGGCACCAAAGGGAGCTGGCCTCCGGGGCGGGGGAATGGAAGGAGATCAAAATCGGTGGCTGGTGGGAGTCCCAGGGTTACCCCGCGCTGGATGGCTGGGCCTGGTACCGGCTGGAGGTGGACATCCCGCAGGCATGGCTCCAGAGGAAGGTGTATCTGTCATTCGAGGGGGTGGACGACATTTACGAACTCTACGTCAATGGCCGGTTTCTGGGCAAGGGAGGTGACCTTGCGACGCACAAGGATGCCCTGTCCGAAAAGAAGAGCTACGATCTTGAGGGGGCCGTGCAGGCGGGCAAAAATACCATCGCCGTGCGCGTGCACGACTGGTATGGAGCGGGCGGCATCTACCGTCCCGTCACCCTGGGCACACTGCCTCTGGATCCCGGCCTCGACCTGCTCCGCTGAGGCGGGGCAGGGAGGAGGGGCGTTTCGCTGCCTTACGCGAGCTTGTTATAAAGGAGAATCTGGGGCGGCTCGGCAACGTGTTGGATGACACGACCCAGCACAGCCTGCAAGTCTGGCTTGGCGAGATGCGCATCGAGAAGGGCTTTGCTGGTCCAGTTCTCGTGGAACATGAACTGCCCCGGAGTCTCCGTTGACTCGTGCAGGTCATAATTCACGCACCCTGCATCCTTGCGGCTTGGGTCCACGAGGGAGAGCAACTCCCGGCGCACATCGGCTTCTTTTCCAGGGCGGGCCTTTATCAGGGCGACCACCGTCAAATTCTGTTTTGTTTCGCTCATAACCCAAGTTTGCCGAGTTCAGCCTCCAGCGCCATCTGGAATTTTTGGACATCCAGCGGTCCCGGGCGGTAGCCGGGCGTTTTGGGTGCCAACCCGAGCCGACCGGTCTGATCCAGATACCATTCGGCCTTCTGTCCATCACTGAAAACAACCTTGCCACTCACCATGGAGCCGGGCCGGGTCAATTGATCCACGGTCACCGAAAGCTCTGTGGCGGCGGGTTCGGCCTCCGGTTCGGGAATCGGTGCCGCGGCGGCTTCTGCGGCGGTCTGGGTCAGGATGCTGGGCTTTGCAGGCTCCGGATCCTTGGGTGTCAGCTTCAGGTCATCCACCAGCATGCGGGTTTCCATGTAAGTCAGGCGCAGGTCCAGCTCGGAGGCCAGACGGCTCTGAATTTCCGATAGCTTCATTCCCTGGCCGATCCACTCGGCCACCTTGCTGCGTTGTGACGGGTCCAAATTCATATTGTGCCAGACATATTAGATCGTAACCCGAGCCTTGTCGCGCACTCTTTTTTGGGTGAACGGGCACGGAATAGTTTTCCTTTGCACCAACCCCCTGAAAAAGCTATCGTAATTCCGAACTGTCCGGTGGTGTAATGGTAGCACAAGAGTCTTTGGAGCTCTTTGTCATGGTTCGAATCCATGCCGGACAGCCATTTTTATTGGGAATTTTGAGCATCCGGCCGGAATTTGCACAGATCCCGCACAGAATTTCAGCCCGTTTCAGCCAAGCCAAAGCAACCCCTCAGGATTGGGGTCACCCGCATTCCGGATGATTTCCGAAGCTCCTCTGCCTATTCACCCAGGAGCTTCCGCAGGTAGTCCAAATTGTTCCTGCAGGCCCCCAATTCCGACCCCGGATTAATCGGGATCGCACAGGTCCTGCCATCGATTTTTATCTCCGGCTCCAGCTCCTTCGCCGCCGCCTGAAACAGGGTGTCGCACTCCTTCAACAGGCGTTGGACATCTGCCTTGCCGGAAGTGCGGGCTGATCCCGCTTCGAGTTGGGCAAGAATCTGCCCCACATTCTCGGTGATCTTCCCGAGGGAGGTTCGTGCGGAGGCGCTCCTTGTGCCGGACCACCAGTTGTTCTGGTAATCGCTCTTGAGGAGGATGTTGTTGATCCGGAACAGGATGGATCGTGCCGCCTGGTTCGGAAGCAGCGGTTGGGCGCTCTTCATCACCGTTGGATCCCAATAGGAAGGATTGTAGAGGGGGGGCGATTTCCGGCGCTCAACCACGACCTTATCCCCGGCTTTGTAATAAACAGGAAACTCGCTGATGCCCAGGATCTGCTTGGGTGCCTTCTCCATTCCCAGGCCTTTGCACCAGCGGCCGAAGTAGTTGTGGTTCTCCACGGTGACCTCCCACCAGCAGCCCATGTAGCCGTTGTCGGTCCAGCGCTTTTGGGCTGTCAGGTAGGTCACAAGCGACTGGATGTCCCGGGCATCCTGCGCTGAGCCGCGCCTCCCCAGGGCCCCCAGCACATCCCCATAATCGTAGAAACAGGTCGGGTCTTTCCATTGGCCTCCAATTTCAAGCCCCGTGGAATCACTGATTTTGAACCGGGCGCGCCCCTCCTCGTAGAGTTTTCTGTAGGCCTCGTTGCCGGTCGCCTCGAAAGCCCTCCAGATGGAGATCATCGTACGGGGGCCTGTCTCATGATTTGCAACCATTGCCCCCGCCCAGATGTTCATCAGTTCCCTGTAGTGGTTCGATTTCTCCAGGCTGTGGAACCTCCCCGGCAGGGAGTGCAGGAGGGACATGTAATAGGCACCACTGACATACTCATGGGTGTTCGAGGACTTTCGCCCCCTCCTCCACATCGCCATTCGATCCTCGACAATTTGGGAGGCATACCGAACCGCATCGGCGGCCATGTCCCCGCCGAAAGAATCCTCCTCCCGGTCATATTTGGTGAGAATACGGGCGGCTGCAGGCAGGGCACTGACCGGCTCCTCGAGCCAGCTGCTTTCCGTGGAAAGGTAACCGGGCTTTCCCACCATTCCCCGGGCCAGCATGTTGGTCGCGATTTTGTGAAGGTGGCGCAGTGAAAGGGAGGGATCAACCCCCTGGAAACGTTCCAGATAATGAATACAGGAAAGAGCCTCCTGACCGCCGTATTCGATAAGCACCTCGTGGTAACCTCCGGAAACCCCCGCCTTCTGCCGGTCTGTGATTCCCTCAGTCCCGGCATAGGCCTCATGGCTCACGGATGAGCCTGCTCCACCCCACAGGACAGTGACTTTCGAGGGCTTCTGCTTCCAGGCAAACAGCATGGCATTCTGATACTCAAAACCCTTTCCCGCCACGTCCTTTGTATAAATGATGAGGTGGTCAAACCCGGGGTTTTCGATGACCAAGTCCCTCCCGGAGATTTCGGTGCCATCGGGCAGCTGCACGGTCTCGGGCACAAGCGTTGGATAGGGTGCGCTGAAGCCCATGTGTGGATCTGTAAGGCTGGAGAAAACCAGTTGCGCTGCCTCGCGGTTCGTCGCTGCGGGAGCCGAAAGGGTGAGTTCCAGCATCCTGTCGGCATTCCCCCTCCAACCCCTCCCCACGACACTGCCTTCCGTGCCACCCGACCAGAAGTAATCCCGCTGTGTGGTAAAGGAGCCCTCCCGCTCATCCAGCACATTGTTCTTCGCATCCACAAACCGGGAGGCGGAGCCAGCATCCTGCCATTGGCCGGCCACTTTGATCAGGGGATGCACCAGAGCCAGATTTTCCGGGCCGGTATCGGGCAAATTGCGCGCCATGAGGCGGCTGGCCGGATACGGCGGAAACGCAGTTCCGCACGGGACCAGAAACGAGGTCTGCCGGGATGTGCCTGAATAGACCAACCAGAGGGCATCCGCATCCTCGTAGCGGGAACCGCTCATGGCTTTGAACAGCTTCTTGATCAGCTCGAGACGAACCACCGGGGTGAATTCGGCTTCTTCACAATACGCCAGCAGATCCAGGCCTGTGTTGCCGATGTAGTATAGATCCGGCTGGCGGTGCGGGACGCCCGCCTCCATCCCGATGAAATTCTCACTGAGTGCCGGGAGGCTGGAGGAACTGTAGAACAGACTCTGGATGTAATTGCCGGCCCGCCAGTTGGCCTCCTGGTATGTGTAGGGCGCCCCCTCCTGGGTGATGAGTTCCGTCGCCCCCACCCTGATGACCGGGGCAGGGAGAAGCAGAAAGCAGAGAAGGACCGATGCCCGGAAGGCCGCTCCCGCGCATCGTAGCTGACCTTTCGACAGGCGGTTCATTTCGTTCCGGGCGACCTCGCCCATTTCAGGCCCGGCCGCCGGCCATCCTGAATCGCCTTCCAGTATTCCTCTTTCGCAGTCTCGTAGATGCCATTCAGGCCGCGCGCGTCCCGGTCCCGGTCCACGCTGATCCAATAGTCGGGCGATTTGGGTTTGGGTGCCTTCACAAATCTCGAACCCTCAGTTCGGATGACCTTGCTGATGGACCGGTCTGTGCCGTCCGGGTTGATGATTCCATAGTCGCTGTTTTCATAGAGGCGGAAGCCACCCGGATACCACCAGAAAAACACCCCATCCACCCCGGATTGGATCATCATTTTGTAAAAGCTGGCATAGTAACCGGCATTGAAGGCGAGTTTCTCAGCGGAGGGTTGCATGGTGGACATGTCCCAGACGCTGTTGCCCATCTCCGCCCACATGAGAGGCAGGGCGGGGTTGCAGAGCCGGGCATAGGCGGCGGTGAAATGGCCCGGCTTCACCCGGTCCCAATCGCCGATGCGCCCATAGGCCTCCGGCTCCCAAATGTCCACCGCCTGCGCCAATCCGTAAAAGTCATAAGGCAGCATCTCGGCCCAGAGATGGGTGGGATCCCCGGCAGTGGTCATGCGAAAACTCACAGGGTGGTGCGGGTCCACACTGCGAACCAGCCGCCGCGCCTCGGCATAATGCTGGCCGGTCCACTCATCCAGGAATTGGCGGTAGTCGGCGACCATTTTCCGCCAGGGGCCGTCCTTGACCACATGCTCCCCTGCGGGAACATCAAAAGCACCGCCCAGTCGTGGTGCGGGAAAACTCCAGGCCGCCTCTGCAGCCGCCATTGTGCCGTGATGCTGGATCACCCACTTGTTCCACGGAAGCGGATAATGTGTCCGCTGGAAAGCGGGGTCAAAATGGCACGGCTCCCAGGCAAGATCATAGGCGAACACCGTGTCGTTCTGTGCCAGGCGATAATACTCAATCAGGGAACGCATCTCCTCCCACCGGAATTCCATAGGCGTTCCGGGGCGCAGGGACTGGTTCACCTTCAGCCCGAGCTTCTCGCACCTGTAAAGAAAATCGAGCAGGTGCTGGGCCTTGAGCGATTGGTGATAAATGAAGACGCTCAACGCATTCAGGCCCATCCCCTTGACCCGCTCCAGATCCCGCTGGATGACTTCCGGGTCATACGCCCCGAGCCCGACCCAGTTTTCAAAATAGTCGCTCGCCAGGCCGATCCCTGTCGAAGGCATGTAATTGACGCCATGCGCCTTCCAGGGTTTGCCCTTCAGCAGAAAGCCGCCATTGGTCGCGACGATGAAATCCGGGTGCGCTTTGGGTTTCCAGACGTTCAGTTCATGGGAAAGTCTGTCGATAACCCTGCCCTGTTGCAGGAGTTCAACCGTCACCCGGCAACCGTCCTTGGGCCAGACCTCCGGTTTCCAGACTTTCTCAACCGTCCGGCCTGTGCCCGCCTTCAGTTGGTTTACCCATGCCGTGGAATGCAGGGTTCGACGCCCGCCGGGCGTTTCCACGCGGATCTGAATTTTCGCCTCCTGGTCCTGGCCGAAGTTCACCACGGTTGCTCCCAGACGAACTTCCTGATCCTCAAAAACGGTGAAGTATTGGCTGCCGCCGTCCTTTAGGAACAGTCCCCGCCGCATCGTGGAAAGGGTATCCCCAAGGAGCGCCTGCATCTGCCGGGTCTGGTAAAAAGCCGGTTTGTCCGGTGTGAAGGTGGCCCAGATGCTTCCCGCGCATGGGCCCAGGAGATTTGCCCGCCACAGGCCAACAGCCCCCCGGTAGGTGCCATCGGCATCGCGCGCCTCTAGCAGTGGCTGCCAGCGCCAGGGCCGCTGCTGATCATGGCCCGCCCCCTGTGAGCGTGGATGAAATGCCAGCAGGCTGCCTGCGGGCTGTGATGGACCGGCCTCCCGTCCCACCAGCCCGATTCCATCGGGGGTCTGGAGCCGGGTGGGGGTTGTGATCGGAAACACAAGGTAATCCGGACAAATCCCCTCCAGATGGGGGAGCGGTTCACGACCGGGCACGACTGCGTCGCCGAAGGGGCTTGGTGCGGTGCCCACATCATCGAACCAATATTCATGTCGTTCCCCCTGATTGGCCGTGTGGGTCATGGCGATCCCAACTGTGAACCGGACAGCGTTTGCGGGGTTGAATCTGTCCCCGGGCCGCTGGCGGCTTGCTGGCGGCTGCCAGGCCTTGAAGGCCTCAGGGGGCAGGGCGTGGGATTGCCAATTTGTAGTGATGTCGATGGTGGCAATCCATCGGGACTCATCCTTCTCAGTCCACTCGAGGCTGAGCTGTTTGGTTTGGGACCCTCCCTTGGCCCGGAAGGTTGTCAGAGTGTGGCCGCCGGGAAATGGGGCAGTCAGAAGGGGACTGCCAACCGTGTCCCAGCCCGTGTATTTCTCAACAACGACATGGAGCGCAGCATCCGGTTTCTCAGGGACCAGTTCCAGCCGGGTCGGTGCAGGGCTCCGGTCGGCGTTGTGGCTCCACCGGGCGAGGTCCGCCTTGGAAAAATCTTCCAGGATTTTTGCCGCAGGCTGTCTGTCGAGGATCGCCTCGTATTCCTCCCGGCCAAGCCAGTTTGTGCCGATCTGGAACAGGCCCGTCTGCCAGGCGGGCACGCCGAGCGCGAGCACATTCCCCCGGCCCTTGAGATGCTCCTCCACACTCGCGATGGCTGCCAGTGGAAGCGAACGTGCATTCGGCAGAATCAGCAACCCGAACCGACCCAGCCCTGCGGGGCCGCTGTTCGTCAGCTCCGCGAGGCTGATCAATTCCGCCGTGTAACCGGCCCCCGCCGCCTGTTGCACAAGTTGTCCGGCAAACTCCCGGTTCTGTCCAGGTATGGCGTCATAAAAAACAGCGGCGGCATCGCGGGACCCGGCTGTGGTCAGGATTGGAGTGCCGACCAGCAACAGCAGGAGGCATTGGAATTTGAAGAATGGTTTCATGTGTTTATGGACCCCGGATTGTCTGCTGCGGACTCGACTTACTTTGCTTTGAGAAGGGTGACCTTGCGCACTTTCAAATCCGTCGCAGTGGTGGCAAAGCGAAAGTCTGCACCCCCGTTTTGGGAGTTGATGAGCATGGAGGCCTTCAGCGTGAACCTTGCTGTTTTCCAGATCTTTGCCCCTTCCAGACGCACGATTTCCGGGGCGGGTGTGTAGCCACCGTGGAAAGCCTGGGTGACGTCGCTGCCGCAATACTCCAGGCTGAGGGTTCCTGCGCTTCCATCGCAGTATTCGATCTCGGCCGTCAGGTCCACAGGGTCCTTCTCCTTGAAGGAATTGTCGGCGGCAAAGTAGAGGTAGTGTCCAAGATTCGGGGTGGTGACAACACTCAGGCAGGAGCTGCCTGCGAACTCATCAGGCGCCGTTCGTCCGTCCTCATTATTGACCAGCCTCAGGCCCTGGTCTTTCGTCACCGCCCCTGCGGAGAAGCCCAGGGACCGTGCCTTGCTGAATGCGCCCTTTGGCCAGCCGGGCTTCCAGCCCTTTTTGAAAAGATCCGCATACTTGCGGGTCAGCTTGATATACTGGCGACCGTATTCCCTGGAATCGGCGACATCTGTCCCCTCGTGGAATTCGTTCCATGTTTCGACAACAACCAGGTTTGAGGGCTGGCGCAGAAACCGGGTCCAGTTCTCCTCGTAGAACCGGCCTCCATCCCGCTTGCAGATCAGCGGAGTGCGGCCGGGCACGGCGCTGTGGTCGTAGCCGGGCCCCACGGAAGCCACCCCGGCATTCTTTGTGCCGAGTGCACCACCCCACACGACCTTGCTGTCCGCCTCCACCTTCCAGGAGACCTCCGCCGCGATCCACGGCACCCGTCCGCCAAAATCGGCAGCAAACTGCTTTCGGGTGTGGTCGATGAACGATTGGTCATGGCTCTTCGCGAAATCCGCGGCATACAGGAGCACCACGGGCTTTGAGTCGATCATTGCCCAATGCCGGGGCGGAACCAGGGAGAAGAAGTCGCGGATCGTGGCGTAAAACCATTCCCGCCCATAATCGGTGCGGAGGTCAATATGGGCTCCCCAGCCATTGTGTTGAAGGGTGCTGGTATCGTAGAACATCCCGATGCGGGGCGGTTTTCGGCCCTCATCCAGCAATTCCTGCCTTGCCTGCACCAGTCTCTCCAGTCCCACATAACTCCAGTGGAAGGTGGCTTTTGCCGCCTGTTCCGGCGGGGCACCCCAGAAGACCGGTAGCGCCACATCAATCCCGGCAGCCATCATGTCCAGAAGCTGCTGCTTGTGCCACTTCACGCTGTTGTAACTGAACCCATCCAGCGTGGGCGGGTGATCGGTGAGCGCATCCGTTCCATCCCCGTTGACGATGTGCTCACGGGTATTCACACAATACCAGTAAAAGTAGTAAGTCGCGACAATCCGGTCCCGGGAGGTGTAGGAAGTGGCCCCGGTGAATGCGTCGGGTGATGGATGAATGTTTGGACCGTAGGCGGCCGGAATCGGACGCTGATCTGCAGCGGCATCCATCACAGAGATGCCTGGCGACATCACCAACCCCAGAAGCGGGAGTGCCCATGCCAAAACCGTTGTTTTAAGGTTCATATTCGTGTGCATAAATCAGGCAGCCCACACAACGGGCCACGCCCCTCCCATTCGCGAGTGCCGTGCCGGGGTGCCGATGAGGTATGGCACCCGGATCGGGTCGTGGATGCCCCGCCCGCCTTTCCGGTTCCATGGCGGAATCTGGAGACAGCCCTGAGAGCGTCAGGGCTTGCCCATGTATTCCCGCAGGTTGAACCTGCGGTCCTTCATATCCGGCTTATTGCCGGAACTCTGGTTTGTGGAGACAGAGTTGAGGGCGACCAATCCATAGGAGAGCAGGACTGCGGCAATCACGCCGAGCACCATCCCCGCCTGAACCTTCCGGCGCTTATACCACTTGCGCTTCCGGCGCTTTCGAAACCGGCGGCGATGGCTCGACCCTTCCCCGGGTTCGGGGAGATCGTCATCGATGTCGTTTTCATCAGGTTCAGTCACTGGTTACTTTGTAGAACGCCCAATGCCCCTGCGGCAATCATATTCTTCATGAGGATGAGGCGTGAAATGGAAATCCCCTATTGAATTCGGCCTGTAATGAGCTTCACAGCCAGCATGTCTGGCGTCCTTCGTTCAGAAGTTTGGAGGAGGGGGAGGCAGGCCTGTTTCCCATGTCATTGTCCCGTTCCGGTTGAATTCCGGTTCGTGGCGCTTGCCACAGCCTTTCAATCATTGCGAATCTTGCGGCGTTCGGTAATGTTCCTCGCAGATAGAGATATGGAAACGAGTGCTTCGAAGTTCTACAACGCCACCGTCATCGGGCGGGAGGCCATCAATCCCCAACTATTGATCCTGCGGGTCGCATCGGATGGGCCGTTGTTTGAGTTCACTCCGGGCCAGTTTGCCGTTCTCGGGTTGCCCGGTTCCGCACCCAGGGTGCCGGAGGCGGATGCCGAGGAGGCCCCCCCGGCCGACAAACTCATTCGCCGCGCCTACAGCATCGCCTCATCAAGCCTTGAGAGGCGTTACCTCGAGTTTTATCTGACCCTCGTGAACAGTGGCCAGCTTACGCCACGGCTTTTTGCCCTGAAACACGGGGACCGGATCTTTCTGGGTCCCAAGGGAAGTGGCGTGTTCACGCTCGACCGGGTTGCGCCCTCCAAGGCAGTCGTGCTGGTGGGCACAGGGACCGGTCTGGCCCCCTACATTTCGATGCTCCGCACGATGCTCATCGCCGAGACATCCCGCAAGTTTGTCGTTCTGCATGGAGCACGTCACAGCTGGGATCTGGGTTACCAGGGGGAACTGGAGAGCCTGGCGCGCATCCGCCCGAATTTTACATACATCCCCACCATCACCCGTCCGGAAGGGGATGGCCGGTTTCATGGTCATGTGGGCCGGCTCCAAAACCTTCTTGAGCAGGGAGTTGTGGAGAAGATGTCGGGCGTTCCTCTGGATCCCTCGCAATCGGAGGTGTTCCTCTGCGGGAATCCCGATATGGTTACGGCGGTGAAGGGCCTTCTGGAGGTCCGTGGATTCAAGCAGGACCATGGCAAAGATATAGGTACCATTCATGTGGAGGAATATTGGTGAGAAAAATCAAGTGGGGAGTCATCGGTTCCGGGGGAATAGCGCGGCGCAGAACCATACCTGAGGGAATTCTGCCCGCCTCCAACGCGCGGCTCACATCCGTTTACGGGCCGACAGCCGCCACGAATGCAGAGGTGGCGCGGGAGTTTGGTGCCGAACCGGCGCGGAGCATTGAGGCGTTGCTCGAAAGCGATGTTGAGGCTGTGTATATCGGTTCGCCCCCGGGAAAGCATCTGGAGCAGGTTCAGGCCTGCGCCCGGGCCGGAAAGCATGTTCTCTGCGAGAAGCCGCTCGGGATCACTGTTTCCGAGGTTTCGGCGATGATCCGTGCCTGTCGCTCCGCCGGTGTGCGGTTTGGAACGGCATTCATGATGCGGTTTCATGCCCGGCACCGGGAGGCGCTCCGGCTTATTCAGGAAGGCCGCCTCGGCCAGCCTGTATTTGCCCGTGCACAGCTCTCCTGCTGGTATCCTCCCATCCCGGGTGCCTGGCGCCAGCAACCCGCCGAGAGTGGCGGAGGATCGCTCATCGACATGGGGGGACACTGCATCGACCTCCTGGAGATGTATTTCGGGAAAATCAAAGCCGTCAGCTGCCTGATCAACCGCACAGTTCATGCGTATGCATCCGAGGATGCCGCCGTTGCAACCCTCCTGTTCGAGAATGGGGCGATGGGGGTTGTGGATTCCTTTTTCTGCATCCCGGACGATGCCAGCCGGAACGTGCTGGAGCTATATGGCACCCACGGGAGCATCATTGCCTCGGGAACCATTGGACAGGAGGCGGACGGCGAGATGATCGCCCGCCTGGATGACCTGCCGGACCTCCCGGGTTACGATTCGCTGCAGGAGCGGAAGCCGGGCATTCCGATTCCCATCAACCCCGCACCTGTGAACACCTACCTGGCTGAGATCGAAGAGTTCAGCCGGGCGATTATCGAGGACAGGGATCCCGTCAACAACGCGGCCCTTGGTTTGCGCAGCCAGGAGGTTTTGTCGGCCTGCTATGAGTCGGCCCACCTCCGGCGACAGGTCACCCTCGGCGCGTAATCGTCCCGGGGCGAGGATTCCCCAGCGCGTATTCGTGAAGCGGATGCGATGCGTGAAGAATTGGTGGCACTGGAGTTTCCTGTCTTTACAGGTTTCGGGGGTGACCAGTGCTGGCGGATCGAAATCTAGACCGACGCAACGCGGTTGGTATTTTGGATGGGACCGAACATGTTCACGATGTGACGGCCATTCAGGGCTTAGGGATGGTTATTTGTGGGGCGTCCACCCGGGCCTTGCAGCCCGGGCTTTCACATTTTGCCCTTACAGGGCAGCCCGAAGGGGGGCGAACATACTGCCGTTGCTACAGGCTCCCGTTCCGGGCGGGCTGTAAGCCAGGTATGTTGCAGCCCGGTTTTGAGGCGCGGGAAGAGGAACAGACCAAAACCAGTTCAGACCGCCCTGCAAAGGCAAAACAGGTCCACAGAATCCCCACGCATCATGCCCGGGATCGTTTTACTTCTTCCCAAAATCCCAATCACCTCCTTCCGCACCCGGAGCCTGCGAACACCCGGCTGAACCCTTCATGCCTGCGCGCTGTTCATTTCCCGGTCTCGTTGCTTTTCGACTTCGAAATTCCGCCCTCCCGGTCTAGGGTGTGGCGTGATCAAGCCGGAGAGATACAGGCTGCTGGGCGCATGTCTGGCCTGCCTTGTCCTGTTGGTTTCGCCGATCGCCTTCTGTGCGACGACGAATTCCTCCTGGTTTTTTCGTGACTGGCAGCCGGCAGACGGTCTGCCGGAGCATACAATCGTGGGCCTTGAACAAACGGCCGATGGCTATTTGTGGATCGCCACCCATGAGGGACTGTTCCGGTTTGACGGGGTCCGGTTCCAGGAATTCACCCCTCCAATACGAGTGGGGCAGCCCCCATACCAGATCCGGTTCATGATGAAGGATCGGCGGGGCAATCTCTGGATCGTGAAGGATGGCGGAGCAACCCTGTGCCTTGGGGATGGGGAGGCTGCCAGGCTGGTGGATCTGGGGGAGGCACAGTTCAGAGGACAGCCACGCTCGATTGTGGAGGATGGGGAAGGGTCGATCTGGGTCAGTGATGATGCGGGATCGGTTTTTCAGATTCAGGGAGGCCGGACGAAGCGGTTCGGTGCGGCGGAGGGTCTTGGTCCGGGAGCATGCCGGCTGGTGGTGGATGTGCAGGGGTTTCTCTGGTATTCACAGGGTGGCAATGTGGGGGTCCTGAGGGATGGGCGTTTTGAGGCGTTGTTTGCACCGGGACAACCGGCGGTTCCACTGGCTGCGGGACGGGACAAGGGCATCTGGTTTTGTTCGGGTCTGAATATTTATCGGTGTGTTTACGGCGGGGTGCTGGAGGCGGTTGCCGAAATGAAGGTGGAGCCCGGCTGCACTGTGGTGGAAGTGACCGCACTCTATGAGGACCGGGCGCATGGATTGTGGATTGGAACCGGTTCCGGGGGGCTGCAACGCTATGATTCGAGGGGTATTCAGAACATCAATCCCGCCCTGCCCGCGATCACCGCCATGGTTGAGGATTCGGAGGGGGATCTTTGGGTGGGTGCGCGGGGCGGGGGGCTGAACCGGTTTCGCCAGCGTGCGGCGGAAGTGCTCGGACTTTCCTCCGGATTGCCGTTTGTCTCGGTCCAGTCCGTTTGCGAGGACGCCTCCGGCACCCTCTGGGTGGCGGGCCAGAACGGTGCTTTGGCTGTAAAGACGAACGATGTGTGGACGCTTCTAAGCCCCAGGGATGGCTGGACCGGGGGCGGGGTCGTCTGCCTGGCGTCCGAACCCGGGGGCGGGGTTTTGTTGGGAACCCGGGAGCAGGGGGTGTTCCGATTCAAGCAGGGTGGATTTACGCCTGTGCCGCTTGGGAGGGAGATGGATGGGGCATTCATCCGCTCCCTGCTCGTCTGTTCCAATGGGGACCTGTGGATCGGGCCAAATGTGCCGGGCATGCTGCACAGGCTGCGGGGCGGCATCCTTCGCTCCTTTGCCCTGCCTGCAGGCTCGCGAAATGTTCGAACAATGGCGGAGGGTGGGGACTCGAGCTTATGGGCGGCGACCTCCGAGGGGTCGCTTTTTCAGGTTGTGGGTGATGTGCTGTCCACGGGGGCGGCCGACAATCTGACACGTTCCTCCCGTGGAATTCGCTGCCTGCTTTCCACCCCTGATGGAGCCCTCTGGATCGGTTACGCGGGACAGGGTCTGGGTTGGTTGAGAAATGGGAAGTATGTGGAGTTTCACCGGGAGCAGGGTTTATGGGATGAATACGTTTCGCAATTGATGACGGATGAGCATGGCCGGCTCTGGATGGCTGGAAACCGGGGCATATGCCAGGTGGCCCTGTCGGAATTTGAGGCCGTGGCCGAGGGTCGTGCCCCACGCGTCCGCTCAGTCGTGCTGGGTCGTGGGGATGGCATGCCCCATCTGCAGGCCACGTTTGGCGTGTGGCCCATCAGCACACGGAGCCGGGACGGGCGCCTCCTGATCCCGACACAGACAGGCCTTGCCTGCATCCAACCAGGCCTGATTGGAAGAAGCGGGCAACCCCCCCAGGTTGTGATCGAGTTGCTTCGGGTGAATGGCCGCACCATCGCCTCCTACCAGCTTCAGGGGACATCCACCGCTGTGGACCTGCGGCGGCATCCCGCAACCATGCACCTCGGGCCGGGAGTGAACCAGATGGAGTTTGAATTCACCGCCCTCAGCCTTGCCTCACCTGAGAATGTGACATTTCGCTACAAGCTGGAAGGTCTGGATCAGGATTGGGTGGAGGTGGGCTCCGCCAGAACGGCTCATTATCCCCACGTCCCTCCAGGGAAATATCGATTCCGGGTCACAGCCTGCAACCATGACGGGATCTGGAATGAGCAGGGGGATTCGCTCTCAATCCAGATCGCGGCCCATCTCTGGGAGCCGGTCTGGTTCAGGGTTGCGGCGACGACGGTCGGGTCATGCCTGTTCGCCGGGGGATTGCTGCTGGCGTTGAGGCACCGCTACCGGCTCAGGATTCAGCGGCTGGAGGAGAGGCAGGCGCTGGAGCGGGAGCGCACCCGGATTGCCCAGGATCTGCATGACGATCTCGGGGCCGGGCTGGTCGAAATTAATTTTGGCAGTGAACTGGCCCAGGATTCAGGGCTGCCGGTGGAGGATGTGAGGGAACACGCGCGGGAGATTGGCGCTCGCGCACGCGAGATGGTGACGGCACTGGATGAAATTGTCTGGGCGGTGAATCCCCGGCACGACACGGTGTCCTCCCTGGCCACCTACTTCTGCCAATATGCCCAACATTTCCTGAAAAGCACGGCCGTAAAGTGCCACCTTGAAGTGGCGCGGGACCTGCCGGTTGCGCCGCTGAATGCGGAGCAGCGTCACAGCCTGTTTCTGGCGTTCAAGCAGGCCCTCACAAATGTGATCCAGCATTCAGGGGCCACCGACCTGCGGCTTGCCATCAGCGCCAAAGGCGGGTTTCTGACGGTCGCCGTGAGTGACAACGGTCGTGGGCTGGGTGAGACCGTTGCGCGGTCCGGGGTGGGTGCGGATGGGCTGGAGAACATGCAGAGCCGGTTGCGCCAGCTTGGGGGGCGGTGCGAGGTTTCCAGCAAACCGGGGCAGGGGACGACGATCACCTTCGGAGTCCCCATTCCAGGTGCCGGATCCGGAACAGCCTGATAACTCAATTGAGGTATTGTGATTTCACCCGGACCAACGCACCGTGACGCTTCCGGCGGGTTTGTTACTCCGCCACGATGGCTGATCACTTATGACGGTGGATGCCCAGACATTTCACGGGCCGGCACGTTCGGCCCCGCAGGATGCCATGACAACAGTTGCCCTGGTTGAAGACAGCGCCCCCATGCGCCGCAACCTGGAGCGAATGCTGCGCCGGGCGCATGGAGTCCGTTGTGTCTGCGCCTGTGGCACGGCGGAGGAGGCCATCGAGCAGATTCCAAAGGTCAGGCCGGATGTTGTCCTGATGGATATCAACCTTCCGGGTGCATCGGGCATCGAATGCACCGGTCGGCTCAAGGCGCTGATGCCCGGCATGCAGGTCATCATGCTCACGGTTTACGAGGACACGACGAGCATTTTCAGCGCCCTGAAGGCGGGTGCCTGCGGCTACCTGCTCAAGCGATCCTCCCCCTCGGAGATCCTGGACGCGGTGACCACCGTCTGCAGTGGCGGGGCTCCAATGACGAGCGAGATCGCCCGGAAGATCGTCATGACCTTCCAGGCGCCCCCTCCCATTACCGCTGAGGCCACCATCCTCTCGACCCGGGAACTCGAAATTCTCGAACTGCTCTCCCAGGGGAAGGTCAGCAAGGAAATTGCTGAAAAACTGGAGATCAGTTACCATACGGTGCGCGTCCACCTGAAACACATCTACGAAAAGCTGCATGTGCGCTCCCGTTCAGAGGCCATGATCAAATTCATGGCCGAAAAGGGGGCCGCATCCCGCCCTCAATAGGCATGTCCGGGGTTGGCGAGAACGATATTCCAATGAAGAATCCACACATTCAGGGGGTTGCCCGAATCATTTCCGGCCTGGTGCTGGCCCTGACACTCGCTTTCACAGGCACGTGCCTCGCCGCAAACACGGCGGTTGTCCCCGTCTCCAGAACCAATGTCTGGTGGATGGAGCGCCATGAGGAGATGAACAAAATCGCCCGGCGGGGAAACATTGATCTCATCTACGTCGGCGATTCGATTGTCGAACATTTTGAGAATCAGGGCAGGAAGGCCTGGAAGCATTATTACGCCCCCCGGAAAGCGTTGAATCTGGGCATCGGCGGGGATCGCACGGAGCACGTGCTCTGGCGTCTGGAACATGGCAACATTGAGGGGATCAACCCCAGGCTGGCGATCGTCATGATCGGGCAGAATAATGGGGGCCACAACACCGGCCGGGAAATTGGCGAGGGAGTCACCCTGATCATTCACAAGTTGCGGGAGAAACTGCCGGCGACGAAGATTCTGTTGCTGGGAATATTCCAACGCCGCGAAAAACCAACACCCGAGAGGGCGGTTTTGGCCGGGGCCAACGAAATCGCATCGAAGCTGGCGGATGAAAAAACGGTGTTCTACATGGACATCAACAGCGTGTTTGTCCGGCCCGATGGCACAATTTCCAAAACCTTGATGCCGGATTTCGAGCATCCGAGTCCCCTGGGGCACCAACTGTGGGCCGAGGCCATAGAGGCAAAAGTGGCAGAACTCATGGGGGACAAACCGGTGGTTCCCATGCCATGAGATTCTCCCGGAACAAGGGCTCCATCCCTCTCTGGATTCATGGGTTCGTTTGGGGAACCCTTCTTCTGCTGGTGCTCCTGTTGGCCGGTGTGATCCAGACTCTGAATGACCGGGATGTATGGAATGGTTGGACCGAAAGCGCCGGGTTGCGCCAACCCAGCTATGCGGAGCGGATTTATCTCCATGAGGTGTTTCGGACCAGGGCCAACACATGGTCGAACCTCTTCTACGTTGTGGTGGGGCTGTATGCCATCGGTCTGGGCTGTCAGGACCGAAAAGAAAGGCCCCAGGCTTCCAGTGGCTATTTGAGGGCGACACCGCCGATGAGTTTCCTCTTTGGGGCGGCCTGTTGCTACCTCGGGCTGGGGAGCGGCCTGTTTCATGCATCCCTGACCCGCTGGGGGCAGCAACTGGATGTGGCGGCCATGTATTCCCCTCTTGTGGTCTGCATCGCCATCAGTTTGGGGCGCTGGTTTCCACGCATGTCCCGCAGGCAGATCCCGACCTGGCCTGTTCTCGGGGTGCTGGTGATCATCGCCTGTGCTTTTCTCTACATATACAAGTGGTCCATGCGATCCGGAGTGGTGCTGCCGGGGCTGATTCTTGCTGTCACTGTTCTGGCCCTGGCGGACCGGTTCAAACGCGGGAGCAGATTTTGCCTCTGGTGGATCATTCCCGCGCTGCTGGGATTGGTTGCGGCCCGAATCTGCTGGCTGCTCGATGTGGCCGGAAGGTTCAGCGGGCCGGATTCACTGTTTCAAGGCCACTCCTTCTGGCACCTCCTCACAAGCATTTCCCTGGCAGGCATCTATTTCTACAACCGCTCGGAGCAGACCACGGATCCTGCGCCCGTCGCCGGTCCTCTGTGAGAGGCCCAAAGGCATCAGGATACCTCAATTGAGGTATTGGCAGGAATGGGGAATTCACGATACTACCTTGTCCCATCACCGTATGCCCAGCCTCAGAGCCATCTGAGACCCCGGAAGCGGAGGTTGGTGGGGCAGAAATCATAAGAATGAACGATCGGCCAGAAAATGAATCGGGATCCAGCCGGGTCAATCGCGCTTGCGTGTCGCCCGGAATGTTCGCTGCTTACTTCCATTTTCTGAGCTGAAAGAGCTCCCACCAATCACCAGCCACGTTCGACAAACTCCAAACCCACAAACATGAAGAAACATAGTCAACTGATCGCTGCCGGCATGCTGCTGGCCGCGTTATCACCGTCACAAACCACAGCCGCTGTAAACACCTGGAACAACGGCTCCAACGATTTTCTATGGAATGCCACCAGCGCAAACTGGACGGCACCCGCAGCCTGGGTGGATGGTGATGATGCCATTTTTGGAGCCACCGGCCTCGGGGCGGTGACCCTTGGGGCACCCGTCGCGGCCCAGAGCCTCACGTTCAACGCAGTCGGCTATGTCATCAATGGCGGGGGTTATCCGCTGACGCTTCAGGGAACCACCCCCGGCATCACAACTTCCGGGAAAACCACGATCGCTTCCAGCATCGACGGCACGAGTGGGCTCACCGTTCAAGGCCCCTCTGAGTTGTGGTTGGTGGGGGATGCGGCTGATGCGAACCATTACACGGGCGGCACCTTCGTCAAGAGTGGCACGCTGGTTCTTAAGGCACAGAAGGCAACGTCAGGCGGCGCAACGTGGGGCATCGACAGCCTTGAAGCGGTGGACGCCGGTGCGACCGTCAAGTTGGGAACCACTGCGGTCGTCCTCAGTGGCACGAACAATTACGACCGTGCTGTCAACGGCCAGATCCCGGTTGGCGGCAGTGTTGCCGTCCACAATCTGAACCTGACAGGTGGAACTGTTGATCTGAACGGGGATGACAACCAGAACCAGCTGCCCATGCCGTCCGGCGAAGGCACCATCATCAACAGCTCCCCACTCTCACGGGCGGTTCTCAAGTTCACCGGCTACAACGATGAGAGAACGTTCTCCGGGGTGATCATGGATGGCGGTCCGGTCACCAACAGCATCATTTCAGGCAAACTGGCCCACCGCACGGAGGTCGACTTTCAATCCGGGGGTGGAACATTGATCCTCTCCGGTTCGAACTCCTTCAGCGGGTTCGTCCGCATCGGGGCGGGTGGAACGATCCAGTTGAGCGGGGCGGGGACCCTCGGTTATCCCACCAGCATCAACTGCCCGGGCAGACACCTCATTCACAACAACGGTCTTCTTGATCTGAATGGCACCAGCCAGATCGTGGGACAGTATGGCGGCGGCAGCGGCGGGACGATTGCCAACAATGCACCCGGCACCCTCTCCACTTTGACGGTTTGCGTCAACTGCACCAACTCAGCCATCCAGACCTTCACCGGGAAAGTCGTGGACAGCACCACCGGAAGCGGCGGCATTCTTGGATTGACCAAGGTTGGGCCGACTCCCCAGGTATTTACCGGCGGACCGAACACCTACTCCGGGGATACGATTGTGAGCGGCGGCATCCTCTCCTTTGCAGCAGCAGCAGCCGTGAGCCCGAACACGACCATCCGCCTCTTCACCAGCGCGGGCAACCTGAACCTCAACTATGCAGGTGACGCCACCGTCAAGCGGCTCTACATCGATGGAGTGCAAATGGCCCCCGGTACCTACGATGCCACCACGGCCCCGATCACCGGCACAGGTACCATTACAGTCCTCCCGCCGAACACCTGGAACAATGCTTCCGGGGATTTCCTCTGGAACCTCACAAGCGGAAACTGGACCACCACCCCGTGGGTTGATGGCGATGACGCTGTGTTCGGTGCCGCTGGCGCAGGGACAGTCAGTCTGGGCTCCCCGGTCACAGCCCAGAACATTTCCTTTACCGCTCCCGGCTATACGATCGCTGGTAACAGCTATCCCCTGACCATGGTTGGCGGAAGCCCGACGATCACCGCCATGGCGAACACCGCCATCACGGCCAGCATCCAAGGCAGCAACGGCCTCACAATCCGGGGCACAGGGCAGCTAACCCTTCTGGGCGATACCGCTGAAGCCAACCACTACACCGGCGGCACCTACATCCGGGGTGGCACGGTGATCCTTAATGCAGGCGCGGCCAACACCGGCGGCACCGGTTACGCGGTGGATAGCATCGAGGCCCTTGATACAGGCGCTACTGTCAAGATTGGCACCACGTTGAACGGCTCCAGCTGGAGCAGTGTGCGGGATCAGATCGGTGTCGGGTCCTCAGCGGCCAACTCACGCCTCAAGCTTACCGGTGGCACCTTCGATCTGAATAACGATCCGAAGAATCAGCGCATTCCCTGCCCGGATGGGTTTGGGACCATCATCAACAACGGGTCGAGCGTTCAGGCCGGGTTGGTCATCATCATGGATGGAAAGAATCACGCCTTTTCCGGTGTCATCGCTGATGGCGGTCCCATCACCACGACTCCTTCCGGCCAGGGGCCCGGCTACCAGATCGGCCTCGTAAACCTTTCCGCAGGTCCTGGCGGTGTTCTGACGCTTTCCGGCAGGAACACCTATTCCGGCTCCACCCGACTCAGCGCCGGCAGCATCAAGCTGGAAGGCCAGGGAACACTGGGCTCACCCTCTCTGGTTCCCGGCGTCACCGGCCCGCTCCGCGTTTACGGTCCCTATTACCTCGATCTCAACGGCACCAGCCAGACGATTGGCGTGATGACTGATGGCAATTCCGGCGGCATGATCTACAACACCGCTGTCGGCACCGTCTCGACCCTCAACTTCGGCTACGGTCCGAACACAAACGCCTGCAGCTACCAGTTCATGGACAACCCGGGAACCGGCGGCGTTCTCGCCTTGAATAAGATCGGCACAGGCGCCCAGCAACTGAAGGGTGTTTGCACCTACAGCGGGGACACCACGGTAACTGAAGGCGTTCTTGTGATCAGCACGACCACAGCCGTGGCCACCAATAGCACGATCCGGCTCTCCGCCACCAAGGGAACACTGGCACTGACCTACACCGGCACTGCCACGGTCAAGCGCCTCGTCATCGATGGGGTTGAGATGCCCAACGGTGTCTATGGCGCATCCACCGCACCCATCACGGGCACCGGGTTCATTCAGGTGACGGCGTCCGTTGGAAGGCCGACTCTGGCCTTCACCCAGTCCGCTGGAGCGCTCAACTTCACCTGGACAGGCAGCTACAAGCTGCAATTCCAGGCAAATCCGCTCAGCGTCGGCTTGAGCAACAACTGGCTTGATTATCCCGGTGGTGCCACAGGCTCCATCAGCGTGCCGGTTGATCATTCAAAGGGCTCGGTGTCGTTCCGTCTCGCGCCCATTCAGTGATTCATCAGGCGATGGCCTGCACCTTCAACCCGCAGCCGGGTGGCTTGCGGTGACCAGTCTGCGGGGAGCGTCCGGAATAGACGCTCCCCGCATTTGTTTAATGACTTATATCATGAGAATCCACACACCAACCTTCTCCCGGCGCCCGGTCCCCTTACTGTTCACAACCCTGCTGGTCCTAACCGCCTTTTCGACTGCACTGCAGGGTGCCTCGTTCCCATCGGAGTATGAACTCCTCCGCAAGTGGCCGCCTGCGGCCCTCACCGCGATGACTTCCGGAGGTCAACCCGATGAGCACGGGTTCGTCGGCTTTCACAGGCGCTACAATACCTGGTTTGAGTCCGGCATGCAGCGCAGCGGCTGCTGGTACATGATCGGTGGCGTCGTGGCCGGGGATGTGGCCCGGGCGGAGGATGGTTGGAGATCAGTCGATACGACCTTTTCAAAACAATTGGAGGATGGTGGATTTCTTTCCAATCCGAATCCCGGCCGGGACCACAAGCAATCGTTTGATGAGCGGGTGGAAACGGCATTTTTTTACCTGCAGGAGCTGGGCCATGCGATTCTCGTGATCCGGTCCTCCCCCATGGAGGCGCGTTTTCACGACCGGATCGCGGCACTCGAGCCGAAGATCGACCGGGCCTGCGCCTTTGTGAAGTCGGGATACTCCGGCATCATCGAAAGGAGCAGCAAGGCCGCCAACCGCATCTTCATTGCCGCAAAGGCTTTTGGCCTGTGTGGACGTGTGCTGAACAACAAGGATTATACCGCCACCTCAAAGAAGCTGGTGGATGTGGCCCTGGGTTTGCGGGATAAGGACGGGGTGTTTGTTGAAAATCGCGGGCGGGATTCCAGTTACAATGCGGTGTCCCTCCTGATGGGCCAGGTTCTGGCCCTGCACCAGCCGGATCCCAAGCTCGACGCCGCCATGCAGCTTGCGATGGGCTGGCAGCGCACCCGGATCCAGCCGACAGGTGAGGTCACCACTGCCGGTAACAGCAGGACCGGTCTGGGGCAGGAGAAGTCCCTCGGTGGCGGCACAAAGAAGGTCAACTACAACGAGGTTGCCCTCGCGTTGTGCTACTACGGATCAACCCATGACGAACCGGCTCTCTTTGAACTGGCGGAAAAGGTCCGTACCTGGGAATCCCGCGCCCCGCACTGAGGATCACTTCCACCAGGTGTCCCAGAACTCCTGGGCCCGCTGTTCCCCGAGGCGCTGCCGCAGGTTCTCCTGAAGGGGCTCCTGAAGTGTTCCCGGATCGTGCTGGCCCGAGGCGTAAACCCGCGCCAGCATCTCGTCGTAGGTCTGCCATTCCTGAAATAGAACCTGGAACTCCTCGCGTGTCGGGTTGAACTTCACGGCACCCCGCCGGAGGTTGTCCGCCGTCCAGGATGTGCTCATCTCCACGGTTTGAAATTCCTCCGGAGTGAGGAGGTTCCGGAGTTCCTCCCGCTTTCGATCGTAGCTATCCAGAATCTGAAGGCGGTTCGCACTGCTTTCAGATAGATTTTGGGAACTTGCCAGCGCCCGGACCTGCTGGTCGATCTCGGTGTAGCCGATCATGAGGTTGCGAACCGCGTTGCGCTTCTCGGGGGTCAGGAAGGAAAGTTGCTGGTCCAGTTCCGCGAGTTTCCATTCCTGTGAGGTGGTGGGGGGTATGTATTCCTCCCCGAGCAGTTCCTTCATGGCCCAGTTCATCTCCCCATCGACCTCCCGGCGTTTACGCTCAAACTCGGCCCGGGCTGCGCTGTCCTTTTGTGTGGCGCTCCAGTATTTGAAACCCTCGTATCGTTTGGCAAGGGCTTCGCTCCGTTTGGGTCCGAAGCTCTGGACAAGATCCGCAGAAATGATGTCGCGGATGGTCTGTTCCGGGCAGCCGATCTTGCGCAGGTTCGCGAGGAAGGAGCGGTAGTCCTCAGCCTCAACCTGTTTCCACTGGAAGGGGGAGCAGTTGGTCTCCGCACCCCGGTTGGGTCCCGGCCTTGGGGCGGCCGGATTTTGAATGCCGGAATTGGATTGGACGGCAGGCTTCTTCAACGATTGCCCCGCTTGGGGGTCATAGGATGGAAGTCCCGCCCTCTCCAGCAGCAGGACCTGCCAGATGGCCAGACCTGCAAAACAGGCGACCACCAGAACACCAACTCCAAGAATAAATTGCCGGCTCATCACTCCTTTCCGGGCTCAAAGGTGACAAACGCCCCGGGCAGCAGCTCACGCACGGTGAACTCGCGAATGGTGCCCGGATCGTCGCTGTCCGCCACCCACACGAGCGCATCCGGTGCGTATTCGGCCAGAAGCTGGCGGCAGGCACCACACGGCATGGCACCCCCGGGGTGGCGCGCCACAACGGCGACCGCCACAAATTCCCTCCTGCCGGAGGTGAGGGCACTGAAGAGGGCCACCCTTTCCGCGCAGCAGGTCAGGCCGTAACTGGCGCTTTCGACATTGGCTCCGGAGATGATCTCCCCGCTCCGTGTGAGAAGGGCCGCCCCGACCTGAAATTGTGAATAGGGGGCGCAGGCACCAAGGCGGGCTTTGGCAGCCCGCTGGATGAGGGTGGTCTTGTTATTCGATGGCATTGGAATTCACAAAGTTTAGCAGCATCCCGGCAGCGCGCGGGCCGACAAGGCTGGCCGTCTCCATGACCTCTTCATGGGAGAGCGGTCCCTTGGAAATGCCGGCCGCCAGGTTGGTGATGCAGGAGACTGCGGCGACCCGCATCCCGCAATGACGGGCTGTGATGGTTTCGGGCACGGTGCTCATCCCCACGGCATCCGCGCCCCACCTGCCAAAGGCCCTGATTTCCGCCGGAGTCTCATAGCTCGGACCGCTGACAGCCAGATAGGTGCCGCGCCGCATCCGGAGCCCTGCATCGATTCCCGCCTGAAAAAGCGCATCCGACAACCCGGGGTCATAGGCGCGGGTCATGTCCATGAACCGCTCGCGGCCCGGCTCGACCGGGCCCCTTAGCGGGTTGTCACCCATGAAATTGATGTGGTCATCCAGAACCATGAAGTCCCCCCGTTCGAATTCGGGGTGGATGCCCCCGGCGGCGTTTGTTAGAAGAATCCGGCGAACTCCCAGTGCGGCCATGGTGCGGACTGCGAAGGTCACGCGGCCCATGTCATGCCCCTCGTAATAATGCACGCGACCGCTCAACACCAGCACAGGACACGCGCCAAGCTGTGCCACCAGCAACTCTCCCGTATGGCCTGCAACCGTGGCCACCGGGAAGCCGGGGATTTCAGAATAGGATAACCGATGAACGATATGGGCCAACTTCAACACCGGACTAAAACCGCTCCCAAGAACAATCGCCAATCGGGGCGTTTGTCCAATTCTTTCCCGGATCTGCCGGGCCGCCACATCAGGGCCGTTCAGGGCAGGGGCCGCTGGTGTACTTGCTTTATCTGGTATCTCCACTAGGTTGTTCCCTCGCTTCCAATTATGGAACTGAATGACAACGAGCTTCGCCGTTACTCGCGCCACCTCATTCTGCCCGAAGTCGGCGCGATCGGCCAAAGGAAAATTCGGGCCGCCAGCGTCCTTTGTGTGGGTGCCGGGGGTCTGGGTTCCCCTGTGGCGTTGTATCTTGCGGCGGCCGGGGTTGGCAGGCTGGGCATCCTGGATTTTGACAGGGTTGACCTTTCGAACCTCCAAAGGCAGCTGCTTCACGGCACCCCGGATGTCGGCAGGCTCAAGGTGGACTCAGCCCGCGAAACCATCCAACGCCTGAACCCGGAGGTGGAGGTGGTGACCTTCCCCCTGAGACTGAACCGGGACAACGCCCTCGATCTTCTCAGACCGTGGGACATCATTGTGGATGGCACGGATAACTTTCCAGCACGCTACCTGACCAATGACGCCTGCGTGATGCTTGGCAAGCCGAATGTCTATGGTTCCATCTTCCGGTTTGAGGGTCAGGCCAGCCTGTTTGCCCCGCACCTGGGTGGGCCCTGCTACCGCTGCCTTTTTCCTGAACCGCCTCCACCCGGTAGCGCCCCCAGCTGTGCAGAGGCCGGGGTCCTTGGGGTGCTGCCCGGCATCATTGGCACCATTCAGGCAACCGAAGCCCTTAAATTGGCACTCGGCTGCGGGGAGTCCCTGCTGAACCGGCTGCTTTTGTTCGATGCCTTGGGGATGCGGTTTCGTGAAATCAAGGTCCGGCCCGATCCGGGCTGTCCTGTTTGCGGAAAAAATCCTTCCATCAAGGAATTAATAGACTACAATCTTGACTGCCAAACCATTATGAATACTGACGAGGTTACCGTAAAGGAGTTGAAACAGGCTTTGGACAATCCGGCATCCGGGATCCGGGTGATAGATGTCCGGGAGTTGGCTGAATACCAGGTGGCCCGCATACCGGGCGCACAACTGCTCCCCCTGAGCGAATTGACCCAGCGTTGGGGGGAACTTGATCCCTCGAAGGAGTATTACCTTCACTGCAAGGCGGGCGTGCGGTCGATGAAAGCACTTCTATTCCTGCGTCAGCAGGGGTTCAAACACCTCAAGAGTGTGAAGGGCGGCATCTCGGCGTGGTCCGACGAGATTGATGCCTCGGTGCCAAAATATTGATGTTCCAGACCATTCCACCATTTAAAAACCAAGACAGATGAGCCACTCCAAACAGGAACTTCTGGTTCGCTCCCTGGTCCGCAAGATCACGCCCTATGTTCCGGGCGAACAGCCAAAGATCAAGGATCTGGTAAAGCTGAACACCAATGAGAACCCTTATCCACCCTCCCCGGCCGTGCTTGAAAAGGTCAAGGCTGCCGTGGATGGCCGGTTCCGCCTTTACCCAAATCCCACCGCAGAACCGTTGCGGGTGAAACTGGCTGCGCTGCACCGGTGCAAGCCGGAGCAGATCATCGTGGGCAACGGATCGGATGAGCTGCTGGCCCTTGCGATCCGGGCCTTCGTGGATCCAACCACGGGGCGGGATCACACGGTGCAGTCATGGGAACGCCGGACCACCGTTCAATTCTTCACCCCGTCCTATTCACTGTATCCGGTGCTGGCCGGGATCCACGGGTCGCGTCCCGGTGGTTTCCCGCTGGAGGCTGATTTTGATTTCCCCGGCACGAAGGCACTGAAAAAGAGCCGTGGTTGGGATTGTCATGCGGCTCTCACCTTCATCACCACCCCGAACGCCCCCAGCGGGAAGGGTTACACAACAAACCAGCTCAAGGAAATTTGTCTGTTGATGCGCGGTGTGGTTGTTCTGGATGAGGCCTATGTTGATTTCTCGAAGCAGAACGCGATGTCGCTGGCGTTGAAGTGCCCGAATGTCCTCGTTGCCCGCACCTTTTCAAAAGCCTACTCGTTGTGCTTTCAGCGGGTGGGCTACATGGTCGGGCCCGAGCCTCTGATCTCGGCCCTTCACAAAATCCGGGACAGTTACAACGTCAACGGGCTCGGCCAGATTGCAGCCGAAGCCACCCTGGATGATCTGGGCTATTACCGGAACAATTTTGCCCGAATCATCAAGACCCGCGACTCTCTCTCTGCTGAATTGTCAAAGCTCGGTTTTCAGGTCACGGAAAGCCAGACCAACTTCCTCCTTGTCCACCCTCCCGGGCACACAGCGGAGGAGTGGCTTGGACTGTTGCGGGCCCAGAAGATCCTGGTGCGCTGGTTCAGCGACCCGACGATCTCCCATTATCTCCGCATCACCATTGGGAATGAGGAGGAGACAGAGAAATTGCTGCGGGCCGTTCGGCTGATCCTTGGTGGAAAAGCGCCCGGGGGCTGAGACGCCTCCAGTGTCCGGGGCTTTTCGGCTGCAGCCGGAGCCTCTACTGCAAACCGCCATTCTGGATGGTCCAATGGCGGGCCTTGCGGCCAAGCTCCTCAGGCCAGTTGGTTTCCGTGGCGGTCATGAACACCTGTCCGGAGCCATGATGGGCCCGCTCCAGGAGGGGCATCAATCCCGAGCGCCGTTTGATGTCGAGTTCCCCCATGATGTCGTCAATCAGCAGCACCGGCGGGGTGCCGTGGATGGTGGTCAGGTATTCGGCCTGGGTCACCTTCAGGGCGATGGCCACCGTCCGCTTCTGTCCCTCGCTGCCGAACTGCGCTGCGGACCTGCCATTCAGAAGAAGCTCCAGTTCGTCCCGGTGTGGACCCACGAGGGTGGCCCGCATCATCCGCTCCCGCGCCTGGGACCGAGCCAATTCCTCTTCAAAATCGGCCTTCACGCTGGGTTGGTAGCGAATCTCCAAATCATCCTGCTCGCTGGCAATTCTCCGGGCAGCCACCTTGGCTATGAGGGCAATCTTGGGGATCAGTTCCTCCCGCTGGCGGATAATCTCCCTCCCGCTCGCGATCAATTCCCGGGAGAAACCTTCCAGGCTGGCGGCATCAGAGGAAGGATTCTTGAGCAGCGCATTTCGGGAGCGCAACGCTTCCATGTAGCGCTGGAGCAGACCCAGATAGCCGGGGGAGGACTGGGCCAGCAGCAGGTCCAGGAACCGCCTTCGGAACCGGCCCGACCCCTTGATCAACTGCAGATCCTCCGTGCAAAAAATGACAGTCCGCAGGGTGCCAAAATAATCCTGAAGCCGCCTGATTGGCCGCCCATTCAGGGAGAGGGTCCGTTCCTTCGCAGACCAATACATCTTCGTTTCGTGCGTGCCCTGTGCGATCACCGTGCTGCCCACGAAATATCCCGGCTGACCGAAGCGGATGAGTTGGGAACCACCCACACCCCGGAAGGAGCGTAGGGTCGCCACCAGATAGATGGCCTCCAGGATGTTGGTCTTGCCCTGGGCGTTGTTACCCAGCAGCAGATGAAAGCCGGGCTCAAAAGCGACATCCAGCCGCACATAATTGCGGAAGTCTCGAAGTCGTAGTTGCGCCAGATGCATCGGCAACAAGATTGGCCCCTCCGGTCGCCAAAATCCACGAAAAGATCAGGGAATTCCGGGCGGGGTGGGTGCTGGCTGTGTTCGAGGGCAGGAACCCGGGGAACGCGCCAGACCAGGCCAGCGGCCATGGCTCAGGCCGCCGGAAGACCATCCCGGGCTCCGATCAGTTGCCGGGGGTTTGCAGCTCAGGCACTGCCCGGTAGAATCGATGCGGATGCTCGCCGGAATCGGGATCAACAAAATCGATCGAGCCGTTGACCACCTGGTTTGTGCAGATGGAAATCCAGTTCAGCAGATTTGTGGAGCATTGAACCCGGAACCATGCCCCATCCGGACCTGAAGCCATCAATTGGAAACAGTTGTCACCTGTCATGGAGGCGTTCGCGCGCGGGCGCAGGCTGTCAACTATGCTCACCGCCGCCGAAGCGGGCACCCCGACCAGGTAGCCCCTCAGGTCCAGGGGCGAGGCCGAAGGCTTGATCCGAAGAATGACCGTGCGCGCCTTTTGAAATTCACTCTGATCCACCGGCACCACCGGGATGATCGCATCCCGCGCTCCGGCAGGAATGGTGACGGATCCCGGCAGGGTTGCATAGTCAACCCCATTGGTGGCCGTCCCGGAGAGGGCATAGTACACAACCAGCGGGTCGTTCGTGGCCCCGGCGCGCCGGATGGTGAAGGCGGCATTCTTAGGTCCGCAATTGGTCACCGCCGTTCCCCCGACCCCGTCGAACACCCAGTTGGTCCAGCCGGGGATTGTGTTCGTGGGCACACGGGTCACCCAGCAATTGGTCCCCTCGATGGCGACCGGATCACTTGCCACGACATCCACCAACACGGGCCTGTTGGTGGGCGGTAAACTTCCGGCCAGCACCTTGATCAGCACCGGCTCCGAGATCCGGCTCAGGCCGGAATTATCCGTGGCTCGGGCCGTCAGGGGATAAGTGCCCGGGGGGACGTTGCTCCACACGATCGAGAAGGTGTTGCTGGAGAGCAGGCCAACCGGGCTGCCGCGCCCGGAGTTCACCCCGGCACCGATTAGGTTTGTGCCCGCCCAAAAATCGACTCCCGCCACAAAGCCATCCAGATCATAGGCATACGCAAAAATCGGGATGTTCACCGGGCTGCGCAAAATGCTCCCAACCGGGGGCGCGGTGATCCTGACCAGCGGTTGGCGATTCACCACCGGACCATCCAGAATGAAAGCTTCCGCTTTCGGGAAGGCCCCGACCAGATAGCAACCGGGGGGCGGCGGATAGATCGTGACGCAAATGGGTGCCTCCAGACCCACCACCACACTTTCCCGATCCTCCACAAGTCCATCCGTCAGCGGCACAACCTCCAGAACAGCCTCGCTTGCACCGGCCGGGATCACGATCATTCCCGGCAGCAACTGGTAATCCAGTCCATTGATGGCCGTTCCACCGGTGCGGTAGAACACCGTCAAAGGCAGATTCGTGGCCCCATCCCGGATGACCCGGAATCTGGCCGTGTCGAGAATGATCGGAGGCAATGTGCCGGCCGCAGGCACTTTCGGTTCAGCCGCGGCGGAATCGTCGGCAATGATGTTCACTGTGGCCGGTTGGGGTGACACAACTGCGATGCGCACCGGTTCAGAGATGCTGGTGCCCCCAAGGGCATCCGTTGCCTTTGCCGTCAGTGCGTAATCCCCGGCAGGCACATTGGACCAAGCCAGACAGAACGGATTCATCAAATACATTACCAGGGGATTGTTTGTGCAAATGCCGATGCTCCTGCCATTTGCGAAATATTCCACCGTGCTCACATAACTGTTTGTCGCGGAAGCCTCTGCACAGACCAGAAGGGTTGCCGGGGCCGCAAGGGAGGTGCCCGAAACCGGTTGGTAAATGCGCACTGTTGGCTTGGATGCCTGTCTTGCCGATATGATCCCGCCGGCACTGGCCGGAAGTCCGATGACATAGGTGGCCACAGCCACAATGGGAAGGCTCAGGCGCAACTCCACGGTGCGGGAATTCAGCTGCCCAAGGTCGATTGGTTTGACAGTGATGATATTGGTGCGGACTCCGGCAGGAATTTCCACCACACCCCGGAGCGCGGCATAATCCACCCCGTTCGTAGCGCTCCCCTTCACATCGTAATAGATCGCCACAGCCCTGTTCGTGGGTCCATCCCGGAAGACCGTGAACTGGACCGGATCCCCGGACCATGTCCCCGCCGGATCATTGGCATAAATCCCGACCACCGGGATCAGGGAGATGGGTGGCAGCTGGGCAGGGGCTGTGCCGGAGGAGAAAATCCAAAGTAATAGTGCCGGGAGAAGGCTCCTGAGGAGGCCGGAATTTGTTTTCATAGGCCAATATTTTTATCTAAAGACAACCAAACTTGGCACCCTCCTCCAGGAAAGTCCAGAAAAATCGAACATCTGCAGATTCTGGCGTGCAACATCCTTTTTGACGCGACGGTCCCATTCGACCGATAAAAAGCCATCGGGATGGAAATGTGGTATTTTGGGCAGTCAGCCAGCCCCCTGCCGCGCCAGAGAAGGGCACCCGGCCTCCTGCCGCGCAATGGGTGGGCCGCGAACAATGGAACCTCCCCTCCGACCGCGCCAACGGCGAACCCGATGCCAGGCTTGGGTAACGCCCAAGGTGTTTGTCCCATCATGGACCACCCAAGGGCTGCAAGCCCGGCCCATCCATGCTCCGTGAGTCCTTCCCATGATGCCGGGCCTTCAGCCCTCCAATTATTCCAACATCCAAGTCCTGGGCCGGTGGCCCAGGCTGGGTGCGTCTGGGAGCGCACTTGAACAGGAGGGTGGAAGTCCCTCTTTAGCGGTGCTTCCCGCTAATAACTGAAAGTAACTGCAGGCCAGTGATGGCTTGTGGAGAGCAACTGGAAGTGAACGGATAGTCCGTAGAAAAGACGCTCAAGAGAGAGCGTCGACACG
>CAIWMU010000120.1 GCA_903913865.1 uncultured Verrucomicrobia subdivision 3 bacterium | reverse complement strand
TCATGCGCCTTGAAGGACCGTCTCGGCGCCGAGTGGACCACCAAACCCTCGGCACGCCGCCTTCCTTGCAGGGCTGCGCAAAAACCGCCTCAAAGGCAGGTTCTCAGCCACCATGCCCAATTCCAGATGAATCGGCCCTGAAATTTGGGGAAGATGGATAGAAAATCGGCTTGCCAGAGCCAGTATGGTTGGTAAAGTGAAGGCCGCTACTGTCCACCTCTACGGGTGGACTTTTGCTTTTAACATAACAAACGCGTGAAGATATTTTGCGGCACATCCAACCGGCCCCTTGCGGAGGCGATTTGTGGATATATCGGCATTGAGCTGGGCCGCTCCACCGTGAAGCCGTTTCCCGACGGCGAAACGTTCGTCAAGATCGAGGAAAATGTCCGGGGTGAGGACGTTTATCTGGTGCAATCGACCAGTCCGCCGACGAACCATCATTTGGTGGAAATGTTCATCATGATCGACGCGTTGCGCCGGGCAAGCGCGGCACGGATCACCACAGTCATTCCCTTTTACGGGTATGCCCGGCAGGATCGCAAGGATCAGCCCCGGGTGCCCATTACGGCGAAGCTGGTCGCCAATCTTCTTGTTGCCGCCGGGGCGAACAGGATTCTGACGATGGACCTTCACGCCCAGCAAATTCAGGGCTTTTTCGATATACCAGTCGATCATCTGTATGCCGCGCCGGTGATGTTCGAATACCTGAAGACGAAGAATTTGAAGGATATGGTCGTTGTCAGTCCCGATGTCGGGGGCCTGAAAATGGCCTATGCCTATTCTCAGGTCATGGAGTCCAGCCTGGCGATTGTGGCCAAACGCCGCAAGAGCGCCACGGAGGTTGAGTCGATGGCAGTCATCGGTGAGGTGGCGGGGAAGGACGTTCTGCTGGTGGATGACCTGACAGAAACGGCCGGGACGCTGGTGGCCGCAGCCGAGCTTCTGAAGAAGGAGGGGGCATCCAAAGTCATGGCCTGCGTATCCCACGCGGTGCTTGGCGAAGTCGGGATCGAAAGATTACGTAAATCAGCTATTGACGAACTCGTCACAACTGATACTGTCCTACGCCCTGCGATCAGTGGCGTAAAGATCACTACGCTGTCGGTGGCGGGGCTATTGGGTGAAGCCATAAAACGAATCCATTGTAATTCGTCGGTAACATCGCTTTTTGAATTCAAGGGCGGTCGCACAAGTTGAGTGCGGACCGGCCAAAACGGTTTTAAGACAATGAAATCTGTATCACTGAACGGAACACCACGGACACTCGGTCGGCGCGGCGGCTCAAAGCAACTGCGCGAGTCGGGTCGCATTCCTGCGGTCATCTACGGCAAGCAGGCAACGCCACAAAACCTTGAGGTCGGCTCGAAGGAATTCAAGGATCTCATTCACCGCTCCGTTTCTGAAACGCTGCTGGTGGATCTGGCAGTGTCGGGTGACCCCCGCCCCAAGCGCCTGGCCCTTGTGCAGGAGATTCAGCATCATCCCCTGAGCGGTCAGGTGTTGCATGTTGATTTCCATGAGGTTGCCGAGGACGAGAAGGTCACCATCAACGTGCCTGTCGAAACCGCTGGCGAAGCCGTCGGCGTCAAGACGGATGGCGGCGTTCTGGAGCATATTCTTTTCAAGGTTAAGGCATACGGTTTGCCGAAGGATCTGCCAGAGGTCCTCCTGGTTGATGTGAGCCACCTGAAGATCGGCATGGCCATTCATTTGGGTGAAATTCCCCTCCCGGCTGGCGTCGAGTTGATCGGCGACAAGTCGATCTCGGTGATCTCAGTTGCGGCACCTCGCGCTGAGGAAGAAGCTGCGGCAACGACCGAAGCGGCTGGCGCTGGCGAAGTCGAGATGATCAAGGAGAAGAAGGAAGATGGCGCAGAGGGTGGCGACAAGGCCCCGGCCAAGGGCGGTGCTGCTCCTGCAGGCGACAAGAAGGCTGCAGCTGGCGACAAGAAGGCTGCTCCTGCCGAAAAGAAAAAGTAAGTTTCCCGTGCCGCTCTGCCGGGCTGAAATCCGGCAGAGTGGCCTGTTTCGCGCATGGAAAACCTGTGGCTCATTGTGGGGCTGGGAAATCCGGGCGCGGAATACTCCCGCACCCGGCACAATGCCGGTTTTATTCTCGTCGATCAACTGGGTTTGAATTGGCGAGTTTCGTGGGGTTCGGAGAAGAAGTTTCAAGCCCGCTTGGCGCGGGCGGATGTGGGTGGTCGGCGGGTCATTTTGTGCGAGCCCCAAACCTACATGAATTTAAGTGGCGAATCGGTCGCAGCGGTGATGTCCTTTTACCGTCTGGAAGCGCCTAGGTTGCTGGTGGTAGTAGATGATGCTGACCTGCCGTTGGGCGGTCTGAGACTCAAGCCGGGTGGGGGATCGGGTGGTCACCACGGGCTGGAGTCGATCGAGCGGAATCTGGGTTACAAGGATTTTGCCCGGATGCGAATAGGGATTGGTCGGCGCGATGGCGCGCGGCAGATAACCGATCACGTGCTTGGACGATTTAGTTCGACCGAGACGGTGTTGTTGGATAAGATTTTAGCAGTGGCATCGCGCCAGGCTGAAGCCTGGATCGAAGCCGGAATTCAGAAGGCAATGAATCAGTTTAATGGGATGCTGGAGACTCCGGATCCCGAGAACGAAGGAAAAGCTCAGTGAAACGATACGAAGGTTTGTTCATACTAGATACCGCCGGCAAAGAGGAAGGTATCAAGGAAACGATCGACAAGGTCTCGGCGGAAATCACCGCGGCTGGCGGTCTCGTTGAAACCGTCCAAAAGATGGAAAAGAAGTCCTTTTCACGCGTCGCCGACAAGAAATACACATCCGGCTACTATGTGAACGTGATTTTTGAGATCAAGCCCTCCGCGATTGATGCTCTCAAGCACCGGTTTGCGCTGAACACGGATGTTTTCCGGGTTCTGTTCACAGACTCCCCCGCACTGAAGGCCGCTGCGGTCTGATCATACGGTCAGCCCCTATGATCTATGGCTAACTTTAATCGAGTAATTCTGGCCGGGAACCTGACACGTGACCCGGAGATGCGTTACACCCCGAAGGGGCAGGCGATTGCCAAGATCACCCTCGCTGTCAACCGGAGCTACACGACTGAGACCGGTGAAAAGCGCGAGGAGGTAAGCTTCATTGATTGCGATGCGTTCGGCAAGCAGGCTGAAACGCTGAGCACTTACATGAAGAAGGGGCGTCCGCTTCTCGTTGAGGGACGTCTTCGTCAGGACACATGGGAGGACAAGAACACCCACCAGAAGCAAAGCAAGCTGAAGGTGGTGATCGACAATTTCCAGTTCCTTGGCGGCCGCGATCAGAGCCAGCCGGGCGGCCCAACGCCTCCGGATGTTTCACGCGCGCATGTTCCGACGACCGCCCCAACCCCTCCCGGAGATTCGGCATCCCATGCTGATTCTTCTCCGGAAGAGGACGATGTGCCTTTCTAACCATCTCACACCACCACGCCAGCAAACAGCCCCACACAATTTAATAGAATTTTTCCTATGGCAAAAACAGAAGTCATTCTAACGCACAATATCGTAGGCCTGGGTGCCGAATCCGACCATATCAAAGTGGCCGCCGGCTATGCCCGCAACTATCTCATTCCCCAGGGACTGGCCGTCCCGTTGACGGGTGTAAACAAGCGCCGGTTGGAGTCGCTCAAGCAACGCCGTGCCGAACGTGAGGCTCATGAGCTGAACACCATGTCCGAACTCGGGAAGAGCATCTCCAAGCTCCTCTGTCTGATCTCGATCAAGACCGGTGAGGACGGTAAGATGTTCGGAACGGTCACGTCCGGCATGATTGCCGACCAGCTCAAGACCCAGTTCGACATCACGCTCGACAAGAAGAAGATCAATTTGGAAGCGCCCATCCGGGTGCTGGGCGATCACGATGTGGAACTTCGTCTCCACGCCGATGTGAACTCCACCTTGAAGGTTCGGGTTGTCAGCACCAATCCTCCTCCTCAAGCGGCGGACGTTGCTGCAGGCGAGGCCGCACGCAAGGATGACCAGAAGACCGAGAAGCGGGGTCGCCGACCTGAGGTCGACGGCGGTGACCGCAAAGGTCGCCCGGTGAAGAGCTAGGTAACACTCTCCAAAGAGAGTCAGGTTTTCAGGAGCAGGCCATTTGGCCTGCTCTTTTTTTTGCTTCAATGCGGGGACAACAGGAGGTGCATGTCCGTCCGCTTCGCAATTGACCCGAGGGTTTTTGCTTAAGGCGGTTCTGATCACGCCGATAAGTAAATTGCCCCAGGACATTTTCCCTCGTGTCCATGGATGGGCGGTTGCTGTGCACGATGCACATAGGAGACTCGGCACAGGTGTTGGATCCGGGACAGTTGCTATGACAAAATCGACCTTTCGAAGTCGCATGGGAGTGAGTCTTTCCTTGATGGTCGGATTATGCGCTCTTTCAGGAATCGTGCTCGTCCCCGGCGTCACCGGGAGGCCTTCGCTGCTTGCTGCAGGGTTTGGTGCCGCTTTTCTCCTCGTGACGGCGTTGGCGATCCGGATTTATCACGATGCCACCCGCACATTATCCGGTGTTGCCCGGAGCCTGGATGCCGGGACTTCTGAAATGGAAGAAACATCCACCCGGTTGCTTGATGTGAGTATGGCCGCCACGAAATTCGCCACTCAACAGGCCTCCTCGGTGGGTGAAGCCAGTGCCTCTCTTGATGCAATCAGCGGCATGACAACACAGAATGTTGATCACGCCAGGAAGGCGAACGATCTGGCTGGACAGACCCGATCTGAGGCTGAGCGCGGGGTTTGTGATATTCAAGCCATTGGTGCGGCCATTGAGACTCTCAGCGGGAGCAGTGGGGATATCACCAAGATCCTCAAGACCATCAATGGCATAGCGCTCCAAACCAATATTCTTGCTCTCAATGCCGCCATTGAGGCCGCGCGTGCCGGGGAGTCCGGGGCGGGCTTTTCCATCGTCGCATCGGAGGTCCGCAATCTTGCCCAACGAACTGCTGATGCGTCCCGGGAAACAGAGGGAAAGATAGATGAGGTGGTCAGCTGGATCGGCCAGTGTGAAATCCTCAAGACGGAGGTTGCGTCCACGCTGGATAGAATTGCCACCAGCGCCCGGGAGATGGCGGAGGTCGCAGCCGGCGTGGCGCAGGTTTCAAGTGAGCAGGCAGAAAGAATCACTCAGGTCACCACCGCGGTGGCTGAACTGAGCCGGACTTTCGAACAAAGCGAGGCGAATTGTGAGCTTGGGGCCACTTCTGCGGCCGAACTCCAGATGAAGTCCCGGTTGATGAGGAGATCCTTGAGCGAGCTATTGACGATCCTCAATGGGATGGATCAACCAGGCGGGATACCTCAGACTTCCCGCCCCCCGACCAGGGTGCCGATGAAGGGATCAAACCCCATGCAGCGTGACGCAGCGCGGGAAAGAGACGGGGCGGCATTGCTCCTGCCCGGGATTTGACCCGGCGCCTGCCTCAACTCTTGAGACAGGCTTTTAATTGGATGTCCACTGACAATATGTGGCTTTTGATCCAATCGCTGGCTGCGGTTTGCAGATTCCTGAGGAGCTCCGGCTTTGGTCCCTCGGCAGCGTAACGCTCCTTGAACTTTCCGAACAGAGCCAGAAACGCTGTGTGCGCCTGTTTGTTTTTTTCGTGTGCCGGGCAGCGGGCCCGCTCCATGCATTGCTCCTCAAATTTGAAGTGGGTAACCACATAGGACCCAAGAAAATTGATCAGCTCATCGCAAATGGCTTTTGAAGGCGGTGGCCCGCTCAACAGCCTTTCAAGGTGGTTGATCTTCTCGATCAGCATCCGGTGCTGAGTGTCCACCAGTGGTGAACCGGTCGCGAACTGCTCACTCCAGGTTAGCATAGAGTTGTTTGTTATTGAAACCGTTGATGGTTGCTAATTGCCAAGTCCCCGACTGCCATCATTTACACATTTCCGGCTGTGGGACCTGCTACTGCTCCTTGCCATAACAAGACGAAATTATCGACCGCTGGAAAAACCGTCAATAGGAGAATGAGAAATTTTTGGCGAGACCGGGAAAATGACCCGGATATTGGACTTTTCCAGCGTGAGGCCGACTGGTGGAGTGCCGGTGTGTTACCAGTCCTTGCGGGGCTTGCGGGGATCGTGCGGGTCGTTTTGAGGCTTCTTCGGGATCAGCTTTTCATCCGCTTTTTGGGAATCCAGAAGTCGCTGGGCCTGCTCACGGGTCATCTGACCGGGAGCCTGGGCCTCCTCTGACTGGTTCTGCTTTTCATCGCCCGCCTTTTCTTCATCGGCAGCCGCCTGTGCCTCTTCCTTCTTCTTGTCATCCTCAGACTTGTCAGAGGGCTCAGCCTGTTGTGCCTGTTCCTGCTTTTTTTTGTCATCGCCGGGCTTTGACTCTGACTTGGAGGCGTCCTGCTGTTGTTGCTGCTGATCCTTGGATTGATCCTTATCCTGCTTCTGGTCCTGTTGCTGCTGTTGCTGTTGTTGCTGATCCTCTTTTTTCTGGTCGTCGGACTTGTCCTGATTTTTATCCTGGTTTTGCTGCTGTTGCTGCTGCTGTTTGAGTTCTTCGATTTTGGCTTTGACCAGTTCCTTATTGAAGAGGGCATCCTGATCCCTGGGATTCAGTTTGAGGGAACTCTCGAAGTCCTTGAGCGACTGCTGCCAGTGTGAATTTTTGGCCTTGGGATCCTCAGTCTGGCTTCCCAGGTAGAACCGGGAGTTCCCCCGGTTGTAGTAGGCCATTTCCTGAAGGTCGAGTTCCTTGGCGGTGGTTGCCTTGTCAAACTCCTCGATCGCCTTCTCCAATTGCCCCTCGCGGTAGGCGGCCGCTCCGGCGTTGAAGTGGAGGCGGGGATCCTTGTTGTTTTTTTGAAGATCCTCGAACTGTTTCAGGGCCTTGTCGTAGTTCCCGGCTTTGTATTCTCGCAGGGCAGTGGAGGGGGAGGCGAACCCGACCGTTGCCGTGACCATGATTATCAGGAGAGCAGCCACCGGGGCTGGGATGGTGGAAATCCGGAGTTTGCGGGGTTGCTCAGGAAGGAGAATCTCCAGAAGGATGAGCAAGATGGCCAGGCCCAACGGCCAATGGAATCGTTCATGGTAGCGCTTGACCAGCTTCTCCTTGCCTTCGGAGCGGGGGAGGGGTGCCAGGCCGTTCTGGTAGAGCAGTTCCATCGTTTTCGAGCCTTGCAGACGCAGATAAAAGCCATTGCCTGCCGAGGCCACCCTTTGGAGAACGTCCTCCTCCAGTTTGGATTTGACCACGTTGCCCTGGTCATCGCGGACGTAATCGACCCGCCCCGAATCATCCCGGGCCCGCAATACCTCCCCCTCCGTGGAGCCGATGCCGATTGTGAAGATGCGCACATCGGCTTTGGCGGCCGCCTCGGCAGCTTCCACGGCACCACCCTCGTGGTCCTCTCCATCAGTGAACAGAACGAGCACCTTGTGGTTGTCCCCCTCGCGGTAGGCTGGAAGGGCGGCGTTGATGGCCTGCGCGATTGATGTGCCTCCCTGGGGCAGAATGTTTGGGTCCAGGGAATCGAGGCTTTGACGGAAAGCGCCGTCATCGAAGGTCAACGGGCACTGCAGGAAAGCCACACTGGAAAAGGCCACGAGTCCGAGGCGATCGGTTTTGGCCGCTTGAATCAGGTCCATTGCGGCGAGTTTTGCGCGTGCGAGGCGGTTCGGCGCGATGTCCTCGGCCTGCATGCTCCGGGAGGTGTCGATGGCGAGGACGATATCCAAGCCCCGCTGTTTAACCTCCTCGAGTGCAAAGCCCCACTGGGGACGGGCCAGAGCGATGATGAGAAGGCAGGCGGCCAAGGCCAGGCAGCCAAAACGCAGGTATTGGCGAGCCGGGGAAATGCCTGAGAGCAATCCGGGGAGAAGCCGTGCCTGGATGAATTGGGCGAGCAGGGACTGGCGCTTACGCATGGCCCACCAAAAGAAGCCGATCATAGCGGGTGGGATGACCAGCAGAAGCCAGAGCAGGGCAGGGTGCTCGAATCTCATGGGAGCCTCCGGAAAAGGGTGTGGTTGAGAATCAGCTCAAGAAGCAGCAGGGCCAGCCCGGGGGTGATGAACCAGGGAAAAAGCTCACGATGCTGTACGAACTTCTTCACCTCCTGCTCGGTTTTCTCCAGCTTGTCGATCTCGGCATAGATTTGCTCGAACCGGTCCGCCCGGTCGGCACGGTAGTATTTTCCATGGGTGCGATCGGCGATTTTCTCGAGGGTATCCTCATCGATGTCAACAGGCACCATGCGGTAAACCGGCTGGCCGGTGAAGGGGTTGCGGCCCACCGGCATGGGGGCTTCCCCCCTCATTCCGACGCCGATGGTGTAAACCTTGATTTTGAGGGCCTGTGCCGCTTCGGCGGCGGTGAGCGGGGCCACCTTGCCGGAGTTGCTCTGGCCATCGGTCATGAGGATGACGATCTTGCTCTTGGAGCGAACCTCGCGGAGCCGGTTAATGGCAGTAGTCAGGCCGGAGCCGATGGCTGTGCGGTTTTCATCGATGGTTCCGATCTGGAGCTGGTCCAGATGGCTTGCGAGAAAGTCGTGATCCAGAGTGAGGGGGGCTGCGATGTAGGCCTGAGTCGCGAAGGCCACCAGCCCGAGGCGGTCGTTCTCCCGTTTTTTGATGAATTTGTGCAGAACCTGCCGTGCCATTTCCAGGCGGTTCAGACGCTTGCCGGATATCTCGAAATCCTCCGATCTCATGCTGCCGGAGAGGTCGATGGCGACGACAATATCCACGCCACTGGCATTGATGCGCGTCTCGCTATGGGTGAGGCGGGGCTGGGCGAGGGCAACGATCAACAAGGCAAGGGCGAGCCAGCGAATGGCCCACAGGAAGCCCCCGGAATTCCCACTGGAAACATCCAGCACCGTGCGGACCAGCTGGGTGGAGGAATAAACAAAGGCGGGTGGCTCTCCGCGTTTGCCCTTGAGCCAGGCCGCCAGGGGCAGAAGGAGGAGCAGAAAGAGGAGATATGGATGCCCAAAAGTCATGGTTTGGCTTCAGCTGCAATGGGGACTGCCTGGGTTGCGCCGGGTGCCGCGGGTGGCGGGGGTTGCGTCTCCTCGACCAGTCGCACCGCTGCCCGGTGGAGGTCGCGCAGTTCCGGTTCCCCGGGCTCGTAGCGGGCAAACTTCACGAGATCGCACCGTTCCAGGAAGATGCCGAGGCTTTGCTTCTGGTCGGTTGTGAGGATGTCCGTGGTTTTCAGCTCGTATAGAAACTCCTCCGTGGTTCTTTCAGGCGCATGAAAATCGAAACGCTCCTCCAGGTACCAGCGGACCGTGTCCGAAACGAGGATGCAGAATTCGCGTGGATCGTGAATCTGATCCAGCGCCCGCTCGAGCCGGCGCAATGCCTGCAGGTGGGCGGGGATGGGAGGGGCTGAGACAATCTTTGACTTCGCAGTCTTCCAGCGGTGCCAGAGCCAGTAGGCGATTCCCGCCGCGACCAGCAGCCCAACGAGCCAGATCAGCCAGGCCCAGCCATTCGGGATTTCGACCGGTGGTCTGATGTCCTTGAGAAAGCCATTCGTGCGGGCGGCCGCGGAGGCCTGCGCCGTGATGGATTGAATGGAAGCGCCATTGGTCATCTGAGTCACGTGCGCCCCCTGCGCTTCTCCCGTTTTTCGAAGAAACGGCCCAGTTCAGCAGCATAGGCCTGATCGGTGCGAAGTTGGATGCAGTCGATGCCGACGGAACGTAGGAGGCGTGCTGTTTCAGCAAGCGCCTTCGTCTGGCGTTCGGCGAAGGCCGCCCTGCGCCTTGGATCCCCTGTGTTCACTTCCACGACATCCCCGGTCTCGGCATCCTTCAACACGAGGCGGCCCAAATCGGGAAGCTCCAGTTCGCGGGGATCGGAAATCTGTACCGCAACGAGATCGTGTTTACGGTTTGCATGGCGCAGCATGCTCTGCGAGGCCTGAGCGAGGGATTCCAGAAGCATGGTTGAACTTTTGGGTCTTCCGGCAGGGGTATTGTTGCGAACAGGGGACCCGATGAAGTCTGAGATGACCACCGTGATGGCCTTGTGCGCGGTGACTCTCAAAAGAAATTCAAGGGCGTGGTTCAGGTCGGTTCCCTGGTGCGTGGGCTCATGGAAAAGCACCTCCCGAATGACCCGGAGCACATGGCGCCGTCCTTTGCGGGGTGGGATGAACTTTTCGATGTGGTCCGTGAAGAGGATCAGCCCCACCTTGTCATTGTTCCGGATGGCGGAAAAGGCGAGGACCGAGGCGATCTCGGTGGCCAGTTCCCGCTTTGACTGGGCCACTGAGCCGAACCGGCCGGAGCCACTGACATCCACCACGAGCAGAACGGTGAGTTCGCGCTCCTCAACGAATTTTTTGATGAACGGATGGTTCATCCGGGCCGTAACGTTCCAGTCGATCGACCGGACTTCATCGCCGGGTTGGTATTCCCGGACCTCGTCAAAATTCATCCCCTGGCCCTTGAAGACGCTGTGGTACTGGCCAGCGAGGGTCTCACTGACAAGGCGGTTGGTGCGGATCTCAACCTGCCGGATCTTTTTGAGAATTTCCCGGGGAATCATGATGGCGAAACGACCATTCCGGTGTGTGAGGACTTGTTCCTGTGAAGGTCAGGGCACGGGGAGTTCGTCGAAGATTTTCTGAACCACCGTCTCACTGGTCATCTCCTCCGCCTCGGCCTCGTAGGTGATGGCGACGCGGTGGCGGAGCACATCCATGCCGATACTCTTCACATCCTGGGGGGTGACGTAGCCCCGGCCCCGGATGAAGGCGTAAGCCTTGGCAGCGAGAGTGAGGGAAATGGTGGCGCGGGGGGATGCGCCGAGCTGGATGTAATCCTTCACCTGGATTTTGTAGGCCTCCGGATCGCGGGTGGCGCAGACGAGGTCCACGATGTAATCCTTCACCTTGTCATCGATGTAGATTTCATTAACGACCCGCCGTGCATTGAGGATTTGTGCGGGCTCCACCACGGGTGATGTTGTTGGCGGGGTGGATGTGCGGGCCATCAGGTCCAGAATCTGACGTTCCTCGGCCCGGGATGGATAGCCGATCTTGAGCTTGAGCATGAAGCGGTCAACCTGTGCTTCCGGGAGAGGGTAGGTTCCCTCCTGCTCGATGGGGTTCTGAGTGGCCAGAACGAGGAATGGCTCTTCAAGCCGGTAGGTCTGCTCGCCAATGGTGACCTGACGTTCCTGCATGGCTTCAAGCAGGGCGCTCTGAACCTTTGCCGGGGCGCGGTTGATTTCATCGGCCAGCACCACATTCGCGAAAATCGGGCCGCGCCGGGTGGTGAATGCGCCGGATTGGGGGTTGTAAATCTGGGTTCCCACAACGTCTGCAGGCAACATGTCCGGAGTGAACTGAAGGCGGGAGAACTTGACGCTCAGGCAGTTGGCAAGAGACTTCACCGACAGCGTCTTGGCCAGACCGGGGACGCCCTCAAGAAGGACATGTCCGTTGGCAAGCAAGCCGATGACAAGACGCTCCACGAGGTAGGTCTGGCCAATGATCACCTTGCCCAGTTCATTAAACAGGGGGCGCACGAAGGCGCCTGACTCCTGAACCGTCTGGTTTATCGCACTAATTCCGTTGCTCATGTTTGTTCTCTTTAAATTCTCTCGGGATGGACACTACGAAGTCAATTTGTGTTCAAAACCGCATTTGCGCATCCAGAATATCCCGGGCTATTTGCTCACGCAATTCGTTCGTGGAGTTGAAGCGGCGCTCAGGCCGCAGGTGGTCGGCAAGGATCACTTCCACGTTGGATCCATAGAGATCCCCTTCAAAATCAATCAGATGCGCCTCCACCCTAAGTTCTGGGACCGGGTTCCGGAGTGTCGGGCGGGTTCCGATGTTAAGAACGGCCCGGTGGTCCCGTCGATTGATCCGGACATGCGCCCCATAAACGCCATGGGGTGGAAGGACGAGACCGGAAACCCCGACATTGATAGTTGGAAAGCCCAACTGTCTGCCCAGGCCATCCCCATGCACAACCGGCCCGCAGATTGAATAGGCGCGACCGAGCATCTGGCTTGCGGCATCCAGATCCCCCCGGGCGATGGTATCCCTGATCCGGGTGCTGCTCACCGGGCGCTCATCGAGGGAGACTGCAGACAGCCCGTGAACGGTGAACCGGATATTTTCGCCCAGTTCCTTGAGGGTCTGAACGGTGCCTGTGCGCTGGTGACCGAAGACAAAATTCGCACCCACACAGAGGCTGTGAATGGGGGGCAAATGCCCGCTGAGCTGGCGGATGAAATCGGGGCCGGTCTGGCGGCTGAAGGATTCATCGAACCGGATGAGGAGCACGGCATCGGCTCCCATTTCCTCCATGACCTCAATTTTCCGCCACAGCGGATAAATGAGGGGCGGGACCCGGGATGGAGCCACGATGGTGTTCGGGTGCTGGTCGAAGGTGACGACGAGGGCTGTTCCCTCGTGCCGCCGGGCATCGGCTATTGTCTGCCGGATGATCTGCTGATGGCCGAGGTGTATCCCGTCAAAAAAGCCGATTCCCAGGCATACTTTCCGCCGGGTGGGAGCCAATTCCGCAGCATAGCGGATGACCTGGATGCCGGCCATGATCAGCTTGCCGCCAGTTTGAGAAATGGCATGACGCGTGCGATCAATTCCTTCTCCGAAAGACGGAGAACCGCCTCCAATGGGATGGCATCGCTGACATCGAACTTGCCGGAAACCGAGCGGCGCAGGCTGGTCAGATGCGCCCCGCACCCCAGCTTCTGGCCAAGGTCATGGGCGACTGAGCGGACATAGGTGCCCTTTGTGCATGCGAGCCGGAAGGTGGCTACAGGTTCCTCGTATGCGGTTAACCGGAAATTGTAGATGTGAATGAGCCGTGCCTCCCGCTCCACTTCGATGCCCTTCCTAGCGAGTTTATAGAGGGGCACTCCCCCTTTCTTGATTGCGCTGACCATCGGGGGCGTCTGCATGATGTCCCCAATGAACTCCCCGGCGGCGGTGTTGAGCTCCTCCAGCGTCATCGGCAGAACGGGCAGGGAGGATGTGATTTCACCATCGGCATCGTAACTGTCGGTGGTCTCGCCGAACTTGATGGTTCCCTCGTAAACCTTGTCATCGGACATGAGGCGTTCAGAGAGCTTTGTGCCACGGCCGAGAACGATGATCAGCAGGCCGGTGGCCGCCGGGTCCAGAGTGCCGCAGTGGCCGACCTTCTTGATATTGAACTTCCTCCGGATCGCATCCACCACATCGTGGGAGGTGGGGCCGGCCGGTTTATCGATCAAAATGGCGCCGTCGAGCGCCGTAAATTCCTGCAGTGCCATGTTATGATTTGGATGCTTTGAGTGCCTTGCGAATGGCGCCGATGACACGGCGCTGCACCGAAAGAGCGCTTCCCGTGACCCGTGCTCCTGCTGCGGCAGGGTGCCCGCCACCCCCGAAAAGGGAGGCGATTTCATTCACGTTCACATTGGGGCTTTTTGATCTGAGACTTATCCGGACCAGATCCTCGCCCATCTCCTCAAACACACAGGCCACAACCACCGGGGCAATTGCGCGAATGTGGTCGATCAGGCCCTCTGCGTCGCAGCTATCGGCGCCGGTGCGGACGAAGTCGCGCTTTTTCAGCCAGAAATAGGAGATCTGGTTCTGATGTGTGAGCCGGAAATTCCTGTAGATGTGCCGGAGCAGGCGGGCCCGGGAGACGGGATAGGATTGGTAAACCTCATCGCAAATCTCACCCAGGGAGGCTCCGCGCTCCACCAGTTCGGCGGCCACGTTGAATGTGGATGGGGTGGTGGATGGATATTGGAACGACCCGGTGTCGGTCGAGATCGCAGTAAACAGGCAGTTGGCGATCGGCTTGGTGATTTCCCATCCGGCAGCCTTGAACAGCTGGAAGATCAGTTCGCCGGTGGAGGGTTCCTTTGCGGACACCCAGTTAATGTCGGCGTAGCGGGTGTTGCTCTCGTGGTGGTCGATGTTGATGAAGACCTTCCGGTCCTGAATGCATCCCGCCACCTCGCCCACGCGCTCAAGGCTTGCGGCATCGGCCGCGATCACGCAGTCAAACGTTCGCGATTTACGGGGCCTTTCGATCAAACCTTCCTTGTCGAGAAATTCGTATTTCTGCGGGATCTTGTTTTCATTCCAGCAGAGCACATCCTTGCCAATGGCCCGCAGCGCCAGAGTGAGTGCGAGTTGTGAACCGACGCAATCGCCATCCGGACGGATGTGGCCGATGATGCAAAAGGTCTGGCTTTTGCCGATGACCTCCAGAATTTGGTCGATGATCTTGGTCGGCTGCTTCATGGACGGGGGTCGGTTCCAAACTCCTCATCCTCCGGGTCGGTCTCGACCAGGGAGGGGGTGGTTTTTTCCAGTTCCTCGAGGATATCAAGAACGCGGTTTCCACGGAGGACGGAGTCATCCATGAGAAACTTGAGCGTGGGAGTATACTTCAGGACCACGGAACGGGCCACAAGCCCCTGAATGCGTTTGCGCTCCCGGACGAGCACCTCAAAGCCATGCTTTTGCTGCTCCTTGCTGCCAAGGATGCTGATGAAAACGATGGCGGAGTGGAGGTCTCCGGACACATCGACATCGTTCACGCTGATCACACCGGCTTCGTTCACCGGCAACTCCCGCCGGATGACCTCGCCGATCTCGCGCTTCAACAATTCGCGCACCCGTTCCAATCTCAATGAAGCCATAAAGCTGTCCTTGTTGCCGCGCTCGTGATGATGGCACGGGGCGGTTTCCCCGCACCAGTCCCGGCCCAAATCTGTGGATCAGAGCTTCTGGGCAATCTTTTCCATCATGTAGCACTCGACATTGTCGCCCACCTGAAACTCGGTGAAACCCTCGATCCTGATACCGCATTCCATGCCGGCCCGCACTTCGTTGACCTCGTCCTGGAATCGGCGCAGGGATTGGGTGATGCCCTCGTAAATGATCTCCTTGCGGCGGCGCACACGAACCTTGCCTTTTACAATGCGTCCGCTGACGACCATCGAACCCGCAACCGGGGCGCCCTTGGACAGATCGAATATCTTCCGCACTTCCGCGGACCCGATGGTGACGTCCTTCAGCAACGGCTCGAGCAGTCCGGCCATTGCCTCCTTCACCTGGTCGATCAATTCGTAAATGATCGCATAGAGCTTGATCTGGACGCCCTCATGCTTGGCTTTGTCGGCCACGCCGCTGTCCACGCGGGTATGGAACCCGAGAATGACGGCACTTGAGGCCGAAGCCAGGGCGACATCCGATTCGGTGATCGTGCCGACGGCACTGTGAATGATCTCGAGGGAGACTTTCGTGGATTCGATCTTCTTCAAGGCATCCACGATGGCTTCCACCGATCCCTGTGTATCGGCTTTGACAACGACCCCCAGCACCTTGCTGCTGTTTGTGGCGAGCTGGTCGAAGAGATTCTCCAGAGTGACCTTCGCGCGGTTGGATTCCTGACCGAGCGCCCGGGCCTCAAGGCCCCGCTCTTCGGCGAGATCGCGGGCAGCCCGCTCATCCTCGACGACGCTGAATTCCAAGCCAGCCTCCGGGACACCGTTCAGACCCAGAACCTTGACTGCGACGGACGGGCCGGCATCCTTCTGCCGCTTGCCCTCCTCGTTGATCAGGGCCCTGACACGGCCATAAAACTGTCCGCAGATGATCACTTCGCTGATCTTGAGCGTGCCCTTGCGCACCAGAATGGTGGCGGTGGGTCCTCCCGGTTCAAGGCCGGACTCAATGACATTGCCCTTGGCATGGCGGTTGGGGTTGGCCTTGAGTTCGAGCATGTCCGCCTGAAGCAGGATCATCTCGATCAGCTTGTCCACGTTGTGTTTCGTGAGGGCGGAAACATCAACGAAAATGGTATCACCACCCCATTCGTCCGGGGCGAGTCCCTTGTCCTGCAACTGCTGCCGGACCTTCATCGGGTTGGCGTTGGGGTGGTCGATCTTGTTGACCGCAACAATGATCGGCACCTTCGCGGCCCTTGCGTGGTTCAAAGCCTCCAGAGTCTGGGGCATCACGCCGTCATTGGCCGCCACCACCAGCACCACGATATCCGTGACGTTGGCACCGCGGGCACGCATCGAACTGAAAGCGGCATGGCCGGGGGTGTCGAGGAAGGTAACCTGGGCGACTTCCTTTTTGCGCTCCGGATGGGGGAAGGAGATTGTATATGCGCCGATGTGCTGGGTGATTCCGCCGGCCTCACCGGCAGCGACGTTGGACTTGCGGATGACGTCGAGAAGGCTCGTCTTGCCATGATCGACATGGCCCATGATCGTCACGACAGGGGCGCGGGGCTTCAGGTCCTCCGTTTTGTCCTCGCGATCCAATTCCACAACGCGGGCCGGGGCGTGGATGATACCACTGCCGCGCTCCCGCTTTTCCACTTCGAACTTAAACCCGTATTTGGCGCAAATCTTCTGGGCGACGCTCTCATCGATCGCCTGGTTCACGCTTGCGAAAACGCCCGATTCCATCAGATCGGCAATGATCTTGAAAGGCTTCTGCTTGAGCTGCTCCGCCAGTTCGCGCACGACGATCGGGGGCTTGATCGAAATGATCTGGGCATCCGAGGGCAGGCTGAACTTGGGTCCGGTTTCGGCCGGTTTGCCGCCCGGTTTCTGGCCCCACTTGGAGGCGGGTGCAGCGGGTGCCGGGGCTCCGCGTTGATCACGGAAGTTGCCCCTCTGATCACGGAAGTTGCCCCGTTGATCACGGAAGTTGCCCCTCTGCTGAGGTTCAGGCGCTGCGGGTTTCTTGTCCCCGGGCTTGGCAGGCAGTTTGACAGTTCCCACCTTGTCGCCAAGTCTTGCACCGGGCTTGGGAGGAAGCTGGATGAAACCGACCTTGTCGCCGACCTTGGGTACCGGAGGAGGAGGAACCGGGGCAGGGGGTGGGACAACGGGTGCTGGCGCAACCACGGGTGCCGGGGGTGCCACATCCGTTGTCGGGTGAAACACCACAACCTGTGACGATGCAGTTACCGGAGATTTTTCGGTGGAAACGGGATGTGCGGCCGGAACTTCCGGGGTCGCGACGGCCACTTCCTGTTTCGCGGGTTCGTGATGGTGCGGCTGGGTTGGTGGCTCGACGACCACAGGGACAGTCACCGCCGGGGCGGGGACTGAGGGCACGATAGTGACTTCCGGGTGGTGTAAAATTTCAACTGGCGCGGGGGTCGGTTCCGGCTTCGGAGGTTCGGGCACCACTGGCGCAGATGCGACGGGCTGGAGCACTTCCGGCTCTGCCGGCGCGATCTCGACTTCCACGATCGCAACGGGTGCGGGTGGTGGGGGCGGCTCAACGGGCTGGGGCGGTGCGGGCGGTGGCGCCACCGGTCTCGGATAATCCTTGACCAACTCTTCTTCAAGATACTCCGCGGTGATCTTGTCGAGGGAACTTGAAGCGACCTTGGCGGCGACAATGCCCAGCGATTTGGCCTTGGTTAGAACCTGTTTGTTCTCCAAGCCGAGCTTCTTTGAGATGTCGTAAATACGAACGGGCATAATTAAATAAAAAAATCCGATCTGGTCCTGCAGGTGATCGGTTGCTCACTGGCATTCCCAAGGGCACCAGAGGATACCCAAGGGAACTGCACTCCGCGAGCGAAAACCTACAATGCCTGACCCAAATCGGAATTGTCGCCAATTGGGCGGGTCCGCCGCGCTGCTTCAGCACGAGCCGCCTCGAGAATGGCCACAGCCTGATCGCCAATTTCGGGGATGGCGGAAAGATCCGATTCCTCAGCCTCCACCACATCCTCGAGCTTGGTCAAACCATGATGAACGAGAATATCCGCCAGTTGCTGCGAAATTCCCGGGACCCTGGCCAGGGCGTCAACCGCGTCCTTGACCTTGTCATCAAAACCTTTTACGACGAGCCGTTCCTCGTGGATGTCCACCTGCCAACCGGTTAGCTTTGAGGTCAGCCGTGCGTTCTGACCGCGTTTGCCGATGGCCAGGGAAAGCTGGTCCATGCTGACCAGGATGGTCACCCGCTTGGACGCTTCGTCCACTTCGAACGACTTCAGCTTCGCCGGGGCGAGGGCGTTGGTGATAAAGGTCCGGATATTGGAATCCCAGCGGATGATATCCACCTTCTCGTTGTTGAGTTCGCGAACGATGTTTTTGACCCGCTGGCCGCGCAACCCGACACACGCTCCGACCGGATCCACTTTTTCATCGCGGGTGTAAACGGCGAGCTTGGTCCGGAAACCGGGCTCGCGGGCGATGGCTTTGATCTCGATGGTGTTGTCGTTGATTTCCGAGACTTCCAGCTGGAACAGCTTGATGACGAACCTCGGATCGGCGCGGGAAAGGATGATTTCCGGGCCATGAACACCCTGTTCAACGGCTTTGACGTAGCAGCGGACCCGTTCCCCGACCTGGTATTCCTCGGTGGGAACCCGTTCGCGGTTGGGGAGTAGCGCCTCGTATTTGCCCAGATCGACGACGACATCGGAGCGCTCAAACCGGCGGACCGTTCCGCTGATGATTTCGCCCACGCGGTCTTTGAACTCGGTGAAAATCAGTGCCTTCTCCGCCTTGCGGAGCTGCATCATCAACGCCTGTTTGGCGTATTGGGCGGCGATACGACCGAACCCGACCGGGGTGACTTCAACCTCGAGTTCTTCACCGATCTGAGCCTCCGGTTTGAGTCTGCGGGCGTCGAATTGCGACAGTTGGTCGTGCTTGGAGATCACGCGCTCCGAGACGATCAGCTTGGCATAGGCCCGAATGTCGCCGGACTTGGAATCGATGGCGACGCGCAGTTCCCGTGCGGGTCCCACAGCTTTTTTGGCAGCGGACAACAAGGCCTCCTGGACAGCGCTGACGAGGACATCTCTATTGATGCCCTTTTCGCGCTCCCAGAACTCCAACACGGCTAGAAAATCGGCGTTCATTTGTTTCTAAACGGCATCCCTTTCAGGGGAACAAAAAAGTCGGTAGATTTGATCTTCCGACTTTGGCGCGCTGGTTACCCAGCAAATCGTTACCGTTATGCTAAAGAATAAACTTTGCCGGAATGACAGTCAAGGATGGTTTTCGCAAATTAACCGAGTCAAACCCTCCAGAAGAGCTTCCTGCGGTGCAGCCAATATAAGAACACGAATTGCACGATCAGAGTCGTCACCTCCTGCCAGACCGGCACCATCGTTGCGCTTGCCCCTGCGTAGGTGAAGCCGAGGAAGAACTGGGCGACGTAGTGAAAATCGATCCAGCGGGTGTTTGTCAGGATGTAGATCACGAGTGGGTTCATCCCGATCAGGAGAAACGGGTAGCCCCACCGGCGCCATTTCAGCCCGTCCGCGATTCCATAGGTCGCCCCCAGCAGGAGGCAGCTCCAGCCTGCTGTATAAAGGACGAAGCTGCTGGTCCAGAGGTTCTTGATGATCGGGAACTGCAATCCCCACAGCCAGCCGGCCCCGATGAGCACCACTCCCGCCCCCAGAAACCCCGCCACCTTGCGCCCCGGCGAATTCGCGGAGAGGAGCCACGCCCCCGCCAGTGCCCCCAGCAGCACCGTGGCGATGGCCGGCGGGGTGGAGCACCAGCCGATGGCATCATGGTTCCCGGACTTGAGAGCGCCCGGCATGATCCGCTGATCCAGATAATCGACGATGTTCACCCCCTGCTCGAAGGAGACGGCCGCCTGCCCCGGGGCCGGAACAAATGTCATCAAGGCCCAATAGCCCATCAAAATACCGATGACCCACAGGATCTGCCCCCGGGTGCGGGTGAACATGAGGATCACCCCCGCCGCGAGCCCGGCCACCCCGATCCTGCCCAGAACGCTCGTAAAGCGCAGATGGGCAACATCCAATGAGATGGGACCGTTTTTGTCCATGTGGCCCAGAATCACCAAAAGCAGCGTCCGGGTAAGCAGCCTGCGGAAGATTTCCCACCGGGTCTGGCCCCGGGCGAGCCGGCGTCCGACCGAGAGGGGCAGGGTGATGCCTGTGATGAACAGGAAGAGGGGCATGATCAGGTCGTAGAACCTGAATCCCTCCCAGTGGACGTGCTTGAGGTGGTGTGCCAGCAGCACGGCCCATGCCCACCCGGTGGCGGTGGCGATGGCGTGAAACAGGTGATCTCCGCCGGAGATCCAGAACATGTCGAACCCGCGCAGGATGTCCAGAGACTGGAGCCGCTCCTCCGGCGGGGTGTGCCCGGCGGGAGGCATGGGCTGGGCGGCCGTGCCGATCTCTGTGCTCATGGGTCCGGTTGGAGGGAGAGCTGTCAGGCCTTTCCGAGGCCCGGATTCGGGTGGACATCGCTGGATTTCTGGCTGGTGACGGAATACGCGAAGCCTTTATCGGTACCGGCAGCCCCAACCCGCCCTTTCTTATCGATGGCAACGAAGTTGATGCTGAGATCCATTCCCTTGGGGTCCTGACGCGCGATCCGGCGGATGGTTTCCTGGCAGGCCGCCTGCGGGTGCAGACCCTGGCGCATGTATTCCACCACCAGGAAGGAGCCGCAATAGCGCATCACGTTCTCCCCGATGCCAGTCGCTCCGGCTGCCCCCACCTCGTTGTCCACGTAGAGTCCGCTGCCCAGGATCGGCGAATCCCCCACCCGGCCGGGGAGCTTTCCGCCCAGACCACTGGTGGAACAGCCGCCTGCGAGGGTGCCGTCACTGCCCAGGATGAGTAGGGCGATGGTATCGTGGTTGTTGGGTTGTTGGGTGGACGGTTTTTTTCGGGTTTTTTGCCAGGCCTGGTAACGGTTGGCGGCATCGGTTTCGATGGACTCTAGACCTTGTTCCAGGGCGAACATGCGGGCGCCTTCGCCCACGAGCATGACGTGTTTGGTTTGTTCCATGACCCTGCGGGCTGCCGAAATGGGATGCCGGATTCCTTCCAGGCCGGCAACACTCCCGGCGCGGTGGCCGGGACCATACATGATGCAGGCATCGAGCTGGACCACCCCGGCGGCATTGGGGGTTCCGCCGAGGCCGACGGAGCTGTTTGTTGCGTCCGATTCGGTGACCCAGATGCCCTGTTCCACGGCGTCCAGGATGGTTCCGCCTGCGAGCAGGATCCGGAGGGCCGCCTCGTTTGAGGCTTTCCCGAAGGGCCATGTGGAGATGATGACCGGTTTTTCCCCCTTGCCGGGGCTCTTTTTGGAGGCGGTGCCCGATTCCTGGCCGGGTGCGGCCTGGAGTTGGGAGAGGGTGGCGCTTGCGACCACTCCCATTGCGGTGTGGTCCAGAAAGGTTCTGCGTGAAATCTTCATGGTTGTTTTTCAGGTTACTTTTCGAAGGAGATCCAGCCGATGTTAAAGTTGCCGGAGAGGATGACGATCTTGAAGCTCGTGATGGGAGCGGCGTTGGTGACCACCCCGAGAGGCAGGGTCTGCCACTTCTGCCAGCCACCCGTGTCGGAAACGCGGATGTCGCCGGTTGCGGGCATGCCGTTCACCTCCAGCCTGAAGGTTCCCCCATCGCCGGTGGTCGCGACCCGGGCCGCCACCCGGTAGGGTCCCGGGCTTGTCGGGGAGACGGTGTATTTCATCCACTCGCCTGCCTCGGTCCATCCCACGTTGAACCCGTTGGAGGGAGGGGAGTCGGTGGAGGTCTGAATGTCCACCGATTCGTTCCGGAAGGCGTGACCGGCGTTGAAGGCGTTGGTGGTGGTGGCGTCGAAGTAGGCCTCGCCCCTGCGGCCCAGATCATATTCAGCGGCGGGAACGATGCCGGGGATCGGGTGGGGTTTGAAGGGCAGGGTGGATCCCTGTGTTTCCGGGCGGATCAGGGCGTCGAACACATCCGGGTGCAGGGTGCAGTGGTCTATCCTGGAGGCTTCTGCCAGGGCCATGAGGGAGGCCATGGCTTCATTGGTGGAGGGGCGGGGGCCGCCTTTCTTCCAGTAATCCAGAATGCGCTGGTATCCCTCCGGTCTTTGGACGGTCACGGGGCCTGAAATGCTGGTGAGCTTTTTCCATGGCCACCAGGCCCAGCCGATGTTGAAGCGCTCGCACCAGCAGACCACCTCCCGGAACCATTCGTTGGAGTTCTCGCCTGTCTCCCCGAGCCAGAGCGGCATGTTCCAATCGTTCCTGCGGTTCACCCACGGCTGGAGGGATTCCGGGGTGGGGGGATCCCAATATTTATGGAAGCCGATGACGAGCTGGGAATCCCATGCGGGCGGCAGGCCTTTGTAGTTCCCCCCCCAGCAGTTGCCCATGAGGTAAATGATGTGGTTGGTGTCCATGCCGCGGACTGCAGCGGTGAGTTCCTTCATCATCCGCCAGAGGGGGGCGTTGGTCACATCGTTGCAGCCGTTCTTGTTGGAGTTGTTCTCGAAGGTCCAGTTGGGCTCATTGATGAGGTCGTAACCGCCGATCCATTCCTTTCCGGCATAGCGGCGGGCGATCTCCCGCCAGAGCGCGGTGAGTTTGGCCCGGTTGACCTCGCTTTCCCAAAGGGATGGGGCAGGCGGGTTATAATCGGAGATTGGCTCGTCCTTGCCCTGGCCGCCGGGGCAGGCGTGCATGTCCAGAATGAGATAGATCCGGTTTGCCGCACACCAGGAGAGGAGGTTGTCGATGAGGGTGAACCCGGGTTCCAGCCAGGTGTTTGAACCGGGGGTCGGCTCCTGCTCCGGTGTCAGCGTCAGCAGATCGTAATGAATGGGCAGGCGGATCGAGTTGAAGCCGTTGGTGGCGAGAGTCTGAACATCCCCAAGGGTGGTGTAATTGGTGAGCCAGGAGGCGTAGAAGGCGCGGGTGTTTTCGGGTCCCACCAGTTCGGAAAGCTTCTTCTTCAGCTTTTGCTGGGTGGCCGCGATTCCCGAGACCTCCATCATGTAGGGTTCCTGAAGCATCCAGTTCCCGAGGCCCATTCCCCGCAGGATCAGGTTGTGGCCGTCCCCATCCACGATCTGCTTTCCGCTCACACGCAGGAACCGGCCGGTCAGTGCCCCCTGGCGGGTGATTTGCAGATGGTTGAGGTTGAAGCCGCCGGTGAAATCGAGACGCATCAGCCGCTGGCCCGCCTGCAGGACGATGTTGCTGAGCGAAACGGTCTTCCAGGCTTTCCATCCACCGGTGGCGGGGGTGTTGACGCTGCAGGCTGGAATGCCATCGATCGAAACATCGATCCGGCCGGTGCCCGCTCCCGAAGCCACCCGGAAATCGACCCGGTAGAGGGCTGTTTCCTTCACCGCCAGGGTGTAATTCAGCCATTCCCCGGCGCCGATCCAGGCCACGGCATAGCCGCCGCCGGTGTCGGTGCAGGCCTCGATATCCACATCATCGTGGCGATAAACCCCTCCGTTGTTTCCCGGTCCGTCATCGTGGAAGGCCTTGCCGGGTCCCCCCAGATCGTAATCCTCCGCCTCGACCCGGCCCGGGACGGGGATGGGGCGCTGCACGGGACCGGCGGGCGCCGGCACCGGGGCGCCCAGGAGAAGGCTGGCAACGGCCAGCAGGACTGTGGAAAGGAGCCTCACACCGCCTGTCGAAACCATTTGGCTGAACATGATGAAAGCCTATTTTTCCTGAACACCCAGCGCAAGCCGTGCGTTTTGCATGGAGCCGAGGTCCCGCACGTTCGTGTAGCCAAGGGCACCCAGCTTTGCCGCTGCGGCGGCGCTCCGCTTTCCGGAGGCGCAATGAACAACGATGGCGCGCGCCTTGTCCGGCACAAGCGCACCGATCCGTGCCTCCAACTCCCCCACCGGGAGGTTCACGGCCCCGTCGATGTGGCCTGAGGAAAATTCCCCCACGCTGCGGACGTCGAGAATCAGCGGCCGGGCTTTCGTTTCCCGGGAGCGGGCGGGCGGGGCGGCATCCCCCTGCGATTGCGGGGCGGCGCAGCCCGCCAGGACAAGCGCGATCAGACAAAGATAAAAAACGTGCATCCCGCAGCCTACCACGCGCCCCTCGGGAAAGCACCTCAAACCGTGTGGAAGAATAAGGCGGGAGGGGAGGGGGAGGGTATCATCCGCAGATTCCGCAGATTAACGCAGATTAAAGAGGGGAAGGGGATTAAAGGGGAGGTGGGAGGGGGGCGAGGTTGTGACGGTTCCGCCTCTATGGAGAAACGGGAAGGCTTTTTGCCCCTGTTTTGGACATCCGGGTGGTCGGTGAGGTTGCCCCGAATTGACGGACAGTGAATTAAGGAAGACACTGAACCATGAAAGCGACCATACAAGTGCCGGAGAGAGTCCAACGGAAATTTGATCCTGCATTTAAAGCCCAAGCCGTCCAGAACTGGATGG
>CAIWMU010000119.1 GCA_903913865.1 uncultured Verrucomicrobia subdivision 3 bacterium | reverse complement strand
TCATGCGCCTTGAAGGACCGTCTCGGCGCCGAGTGGACCACCAAACCCTCGGCACGCCGCCTTCCTTGCAGGGCTGCGCAAAAACCGCCTCAAAGGCAGGTTCTCAGCCACCATGCCCAATTCCAGATGAATCGGCCCTGACTTTGACCCTGGTTAAACTGTTTGCAGAGTTGTGATGATATCGCGTAGGGTATAGCTATCTGAACTGGTAATTTGGTTTTCTTAAAAGGGACAGGTGCGCTATGAGTGAGCCGGAGACATTGAAAATTGAATGCTCGAGTTGCAAGGGGCACATTGAGTTCCCGGTTGATATGCATGGGAAGGTGGTCTCATGCCCCCACTGTGGGTTGTCCACGGTGCTGCGGGTGCCTGGAGTTGTAACCGCAGAGCCTGCCAACGGTGGCTACGAGGGGCTTCCGATACCTATGGCGATACCTGTGGAGGAGCGCAAGAAGACGGGGTGTGTTACGCAGTTCATAGCGGTGCTGCTGGGGGTTTTTCTTTTGTTGGTCTTCATAGGATTGTGGGTGACCAACTGGGCGGCTTCCACCGCTTCGGCGGACAAGCCTAGCGGTGGAAGCCGTAGCAACCTTCAGAGGCCAGCCATCGCCCCATCGGATGACGAGAGGGCCGTGATAAAGGCGATTGTGAATCTTTCCCTTAGGGGTGTTGAGATCATAAACGCAAGCGATAGCACATGGGACCATGTAGTGGTTTATTTAAATGGGTTCCCAATGGACGCGTCGAACTATCGCTCGGATTTGAGCGGCCTTGGGCCGAGGGGCACCCGTGAGATCGAATTTGACGAGTTTGTTAACTTACGAGGAGAACGTTTTCCTTCCTACTCGGCACAAAGGGTAAAGTCCGTATGGGTTCACACTCGGAACTTCAAAGGTGCTATGTTCTACACCCGGAATGCAGTGCCTGCCGCACAACCACAGCCTGTCGCCGTCGCAAGGACGCCGGAAGAGGAGGCAGCCATGAGGGAGAGGGTCACAGCATTTCGGCTTGAGCAGGCAACCAACGGACTGCCGACCGCCCAATATCTCGCTGGGGTTGGATATGCATACGGGAGGGATGGGTTCCCGACAAATCTCCAACTCGGAGTTTATTGGCTTCGAACTTCGTCCGCGCAAGGTAATACGGACGCAGCAGCGGAACTGCGAAAGTTGACAGCGTCCGGTAAGGCTTCCACTGACTAGGTCAAGTTGAAGCCGGTTTGAGGTGATTGCTCCTTCGTGCACCATGCTGCGGGCGTCGCGTCGCTGTGGCCACGGCAACGGACACTCGGCCTAACATCGTCTGGTCCCTTGGACTCACTTCCTCCCATTCGCATTCATTGGCGTCCATTAGCGGTTCCCCTTCCCCCGCCACAAAGGTCCACCCAAAGTACACACCCGCTCACTTCCTGAGGGCGGTGCGGACCAGACGGACGTGGTTGAAGATGCGGATGACGTCCCCCTGGGGACCCCGTCCATGGGGGAACATCGCGGGATCACCCGCTTTGGGATCACTGCGTTGGGAGCCGGCTCCGTGGACATCCACGTAGTGGTAGTCACCCCCCTGTCCGCCGGGGGGTTCCGGACCTGGAGGACCACCAAAGCCGGGCCCGGGTCCCGGTCCAAAACCTCCCCCGCGCTCCGGTGGGCCACCGGCTGCGGCCCGGGGAGACATCCAACCGGCTGCACGGCCAAAGGCAACATACATCGCCGCGCCCCCTCCCCGGAAACCGGCGTGCGTGGTGGATGACCAATAGAAGGGGTAGTCCACCTGCTGCGCCGCGTTCGTGAGGATCGTGCAGCTGAAAACAGGATCGATCGCCGCTGAATGCGTCGTCTCGGGAGATCGGGTGTAGTCCACAATGCTCTGCAGCTCCTTCACGCCCGGCAACCGCCAATCATCGTGGCCGAGGAACTTCTGCCGGTTCTTCTCCTGTGCCCAGGCAAGGGCATCCTGCCAGTTCATCCCCCGGGCCCCATCCCCCTTTGACCACATCAGCCCGGTGGCACGGTCGGTGATGGTTCCATCCCCATTATCCACAAACTCATTCCTGCCGTAGTTCGGATTGCCACGAACGCACTGCACAAAAAAAGTCTTCTCCATCCTTCCGCCCGGCATGAACAAATCATACCCCTTGATCCGCCCATCTGCGAAATTGACCCCGAACAGCTTGTCAAATCCCCGGGCCCCCTTTCCCACATACTTCGTGCAGGAGGCATATTGCGAATCAATCACCCGTTCCCCCGTGCGGGCATCCCCGTAGGCAAACTTGAAGAACTTCGTGTCAATGAACGGGGTCAGCCGGGAGGTGTCCAGATCCATCGGCCCGCTCGGATCGGTGCCCCGGCCGTCAAACAGCGAATACAACTCCTTGATCGAGGGCAGCCGCCAGTCATCAAACCCTCCGAATTTCGCAGCGTTGAGTTTTGCGGGAAGTTCTCTGGCCTGCGCCAGGGTCAGTTTGTCGCGGCGGGTCAGGGATCCGTCCCCGTCCGTATCCGGGCTGCGCTGCCATACCAGGCCGGTCACCTCGTCCCGCACCGTCAGTCCCTCCACCCCGAGGGTGTAACTCGCCGGATGGAGCGGGAACTGGGAATCCTGCCCATAAAACGGCTGGCCCGGTTTAGGTGGCGAAATCTCGCCCTGATTGTCGTAACACTTCGACTGGCCGGTGTCCACGACCGTGTAGGTTTGGGCAGCCCCGGAGCCAGTGCTCCGCAACACCACCGCCAGGAGCAGCACCAGGGTCCGGTGCCTGGCATATTTGTCAAAACCGCATCGCACAGGTCTCATGCTCCCAATCTACATGCAAAATCCCGGCGAAGTCATCAAACATCCCTCGTTCCACCGCCGCTCCCGCTCACTTCCCCTGCTGACCATCCCGGGGAGGACGGTTATCCCGGTTTCCCCTGCCCTGCCCCTGCCCGCCCGGGCCGCGGTCCGTGCGCTGCTCCTCGGTCATCCCATCAAGGCCGGTCTTTCCCTTCTGCGATGCCGGCAACTCGATGAATCCCCTGGGAGCCAGATCGCGCCCGGCGAGACCCGGATAATCGATCGGGTAACGGTGGACTTTGAAAACCGCATTCCACAGGTGTCCGCGCATATCCTTCCCGGGGAGTTCCCCCTGGGCGAGAATCCCGCCGCGCACCATCGGATTCACATATTGCCATACCGTTTCACCTTCGGGTGTGATCTCGAACAAATGGCCCACAACCCCGGCACAGATCAGGGTGTTCCCGTTCGGCAGCCGGTGCGCCCCTGAGATTTCAGAGGAAAAGAAGTCCGTCCTGTTCTTTGCCTCATAATGCCATACCGGCTTTTCCGGCCCGAATGACTTGCCGGGTTCGAGTGTGTAGCGTCCGGCGTTGTCCAGGGCGGGAACGATCTCCTCAATGCTGGAGTATCCACGGTCGTAACCATTATTGAAGATCGTGATGTGGCCTGCCCCCGGTGAATTTGCGGGAATCCATTGTGCATCGTGCTGTTGGACGAGTTGTTTGTCCCCTGTTGTGCCCCGGCCATAGGCTGAAGGGTTGCCCCACCTGTAGATGATGTCGCCGCCTTTCCCGTGCCTCCCGCCGCTATGACCTACAGCCTCCTTCGTCGTGGTGCTGTGGTCAATGAACCATATCTCGTTGCAACCGCGGGCACTCAGCACGATCTGGTCCAGTTCAGGATTGTAATCGAGCGAATTCATGTGGTTCCAGAACGCGGGCGTGGCACGACCGTTGCAGGCCACATCCACCAGCTCGGGATGCGCGGCGGGATCCCCATGGTTTGGCTTGGCCGGGTCGAGATTCTGCACCAGATGGTCCCAGACGTGCCATTCCCAGACAATCCTCCCCCCTTTCGGCGGGGTCGGCTCGATCTCCACCACGGCATCCGGCACCAGAAAATCGTCCCGCAGGAGTCGCGAATCAAACCCCGCCGCGATGGCCTCCTCCCGGGATTTGCGCTCCACCATCAGCGCCAGGATGTGGCCGTTTGGCATCGGCTTGATGTCGTGGTGCAACTGATAGTTCCGGGTGGCGTGGTCAAACTCCCAGACCAGGTTGCCCTCCCAATCATACTCCTCGATGCGCCCCCCCTCACCACCGCCCGTGCCCCCCTGCACCCGCAGCATGCCCGCCCGCACAAGATGACCATTCGGAAGCAGGTAGGCGGATTGTCCCGGTTCATAAGCACTCTTCCACTGGTGAACCACACGCCCGTCGTTATCTATCAGATACGTGACGGTATTGTGCTTCGGCGCCATCAGCGTGTATCCCTTGAAAGCCTTGGGACTGTTGAGAAACAGCCCCACTGTCTGACCGGCATTCGGCGATGTTGGGGTCTTGTTTTCCGGCATCTCACGCCGCCCGCCACCGCCTCCACCTCCGTCTTTCCCGCCCTGGCCGGGTCCGCGGTCCCGGGCCATCGCATCCGGCCTGCGCGGTCGATCCCCCGTTTCCTGCCGGGCGGGGGCGCTTGCACCAAATTGCATGGCAACTGAGGCCATCAACACGGTTGACAGCATGCGCCCGGCACGCCGTGCAAAGCCCATTTCCCGATTCATCACTCGCCCGCCAAATCTGTAGTTCATAGTTCCAATTCCTTCATTCCTGGTTCTTCGTTCACCATCACATCCGGCAGCGCTGACATCCATCACCGGAAGTCGGTCAACGCCCCCCCCCATCCCCCATGCATCTCCCATAATTCACTCCCGCCCCCCGGCCCGATCAGGCTTTGGCCCCCGATTGGGGCGATCCTCCGGACCGCTATCCCCGCCGGTGCGCGTGTAAACGACGCTTAGCTCCGCGCTGGACAATATCTTCCCGCTCATGGCAGCCAGCAAAACCTCCCGGTTCACATCAGAAGCGGGCACGTTCACCTCTGGCGCCGCCGACAAGGCATACACCGTGTAAATATAGGTTTTGGGTCCCGGACCCTTGGAATGGGGTGGCGCATAGCCCGGATTTCTGTTCACGCTGTTGTTCCCAAGTTTTCCAACTCCTTTCACATTCTTCGGAAGGCTTTGGACCGTTGCTGGGATGTCGTAGAGGATCCAATACCATTTCGTCTGGTCTGGCGCCTCATGGTGGAGGATTACCGCATAGCTCTTTGTCTCTGCCGGCGCACCAGCCCAGGCGAGCGGAAGCGTTGCACTGGCACCATCCCCGGTGAATTCGACGGGCAGAACCCCATCCTTTTTTATCTCGGGACTGCTCAGGACAAACGATCCGTTCTGCTTGTGGATCGTCCCGGCCGGTGTGGCACCACCCGAAGGCCTTGCCTCCGAACGCGGCCTGCGGTCCCCCCCGCGCTCCCCCGTTCCATTCCGTGGAGCAGTCCTCCCTCCGCCCGATCCGCCTTCACGACCGGGAACCCGCTGGACAGCGGTCGGCTTGTTGACAGGCCGCTTCTCCGCCTCCACGGGCAGCACCACACGGAAGCCAAGGTGATAGTAGGGATGATTGGGATCCTGCGGCCCGCGAAAATAGGAGGGATTGCGGTTCGACACGCGGCTGTGGCCGTTCTCGCCGTTATACCAGTTGCCGCCGCGCATGCCCCGGTAGGGCTTGCCGTCCGGCATCAGGCTGCCGCTCGCGGGGCCGGGCGGGTTGTTGGTCGGGCTGTATGCGTAGTAATCGCGCCCATACCAGTCGTTGATGAACTGCCAGACATTCCCGGCCATGTCATAAAGGCCGTAACCATTTGCCCCATTTGAGGTTTGAAACGACTCCTGCGAGCCAGGCCATCCAAAGTCCGCCTTGCGATGCAACTGCCCGTTGAAGAAACCGACCGGCGTGGTCCACGGCTCCGGACCCGCCCGAAACGGATTTCCCGATTCGGGCCAGTTCGCCCGCGTGGAATCCGCCTCATCCCCCCAGGGAAAGTTGCGGTAGGGCTCCTGCAGTCCACCACGCCCGGCGTATTCCCATTCGGCCTCCGTCGGCAACCGGAACCCGCTTTTGTTAAAATCACATTCCCATGTGGCGGTGTCGTAACAGGCAGGCTTCCCCGTTTTCACGCTCAGCCAGTTGCAATAGGCCGCCGCGCCCGCCCAGCGAATGCAAACAATCGGGTGGCTGCCCTTGTTGTCCAGCACAGAGAAGGCCTTGCCGTCCCAGCCAATCCGGCTGTGGGGTGACATGACCCGCGTCTCGCACAGCAGATCCCGCCCATCGGAACCATACACCCCGCCATCCCGCACCTGTATCCTGACCGACCCCAGCGCAGAGTTCAGGAATTCACAAAATTCCCCGGTTGTCACGACGTTGATGCCCATGCGGAAGGAATCAACCCACACCCTGTGGATGGGTGTCTCATCGCCCCCATGGCGGGGGTCCACAAATCCGTGGTGGTCCCCCATTTCAAAGCTTCCCGCTGGAATGAGTTTCAGCCCCGGCATCGGCTCCTCAATCGCAGGGGATCCGCCGGTCGATTCCGCGGCCCCGCAGTTGGTATCGCCAGCACCCAATCCCAGGGCGCCCGCCAGGATCGAGACGGCCAGCCTGCAGATCCCCGCTGTGGATGCCAACCGATTGATTCGAGTCTTCATGTCCAAGGGGTTGAACGGGATTCGGGGCCGCTTTCTACAGGCATTTATGATGGATCGTCGAAATTCAGGTGCGATTTCTTCCGAAACCCTGTAGAAATCGCCACAGGCTATGCGTTTAAAGTATCATGGAAGAACGGCATGACCGGAGACAGCAATCTAATCATCCAGGACCTCGAAAAGCGGCTGCGCAGCGGCGATCAGCAGGCGCTGGCCGATCTGTTTTCGCGTGAGCGTGAGCGCCTCTGGCGGGTGATCCACTTCCGCCTCGCCGAACCTCTCCGAAGACGGCTGGAACCGGACGATGTCCTGCAGGAGGCTTTTCTCGCAGCGACAAAGCGTCTGGATCACTATGCATCCAGCCCCACAACATCCCCCTTCATCTGGCTTCGCATGATTGTGAATCAGACCCTCATTGATTTGCATCGGGAACACCTGGGCGCACAAAAGCGGGATGCCTCCCTGGATGTCAGCATCCATGCACATTCACAGAGCACCTCCGCCTCCGTCGCCATCCAACTGGTCGGTGCTTTCATCTCACCCAGCCGCGCTGCCGCACGAGCCGACATCCTTGCAGCCGTTTATGCCACGATCGAACAGATGGATCCGACCGACCGGGAGGTGCTGGCACTGCGCCACTTTGAGGAATTGACCAACAGCGAGGTGGCCGAGGCGCTTGGGATTGAGCAAAAAGCCGCCAGCATTCGTTACATCAGGGCCCTGCGCCGGCTCAAGGAGCTGCTGGCCCAAATCCCCGACCTCTCCGGGGAATTGCACCATGAGTGAATCCCCCACTGAACGCGATCCCCTCGAACTGCTCGCTGCCGAATACACGGAACGCCTGCGGCAGGGACATCACCCCTCCATCTCCGACTACGCCGCTCAACATCCGGAACTGGCGGACGAGATCCGGGATCTCTTCCCCACCATCGTCATAACCGAACGGATGAAAACCCGGCAGGCCCGATCCAGTGACGGTCGTGCCAGCCTGGGGGGCAAAACCCTTGAGCGACTGGGCGACTTCCGCCTGATCCGGGAAATTGGCCGGGGCGGCATGGGGGTGGTGTTCGAGGCGGAGCAGGAATCACTCGGGCGCCGGGTCGCGGTCAAGGTTTTACCCCGCCAGGTGCTCCTCGACGACAGGCACCTGAAACGCTTTCAGCGGGAGGCGCGGATCGCCGCCAACCTGCACCATACCAACATTGTCGAGGTCTTTGGCGTGGGGGATCAGGAGGGGTTCCACTACTATGTGATGCAGTTTATCGAAGGGGTGGGCCTCGAACGGCTGATTCCGGAACTGGCGAGACGAATCTGCAAAACCACACTGCATGGTTCGGCCCCATCGGCTGAAGATCCCACGCCCACGGATTCCTCCCCGGATGCCGGTTCCCCTGCGGCAACCATCGCCCAATTGCTGCTTGGCAAGGAACCCGGCGATGCCGGCACCCCGCTCCCCGGTTCGCACTACTGGAGGAGTGTCGCCCGGATCGGTTTGCAGGCTGCCGAGGCCCTGCAGCATGCGCACAGCCGGGGAACTCTACACCGGGACATCAAACCGGCCAACCTGCTGCTCGACACACAGGGCACCGTCTGGCTGGCTGATTTCGGCCTCGCCAAGGCAGCCCAGTCCGAGGACATCTCCCTCACAAACGACATTGTGGGCACCCTCCGCTACATGGCCCCGGAACAGTTCCGTGGAACCACCGACCACAGGAGTGACATCTACAGCCTCGGGCTGACCTTGTATGAACTGCTCGCCCTCCATCCGGCCTACGCTGAGACGAGCCAAAGCCGCCTCATGCACCAGATATCCCAGGGCCAGGCCATCTCCATCGACCCGCCCTCGGGAAAAGTCCCTGCCGAACTTGAGACCATCATTCTCAAAACGATCTCCCATGATTCGTGCGACCGCTACTCCTCGGCTGCGGCGCTGGCGGAGGATCTGCGCTGCTACCTTGAGGATCGCCCGATCAGTGCCCGGCGCGTGAGCCCCGTGGAACGGCTGGTCCGCTGGTGCAGGCGCAACCCAAGCCTTGCAACCCTCTCAGGAACCACTCTGACCCTGCTGCTGCTGGTCGCCGTCGTCGCGTCCGTCGGATACCTCCGCACCAATCAGGCCCTCCGGGGGGAGGCACTCGCTCGAGGCCGGGCGGAAGCCAGCGCCAGCCTCGCCGTGGAGGCCCTGGACCGGATCTTCGAACGTCTTTCCCCGGGCCAGATGCTCACTCCCCCGCCCCTCTCCATTGAGGGAACAAAAGGGGAGACCATTGAAATCCCCAGTTCCACGATCCTTTCCCGGGATTCCGCAACCCTGCTGGAAGGGATGCTGCCCTTCTACGACCGGTTGGCCCGGCAATCCGCCGACAACGATTCACTGCGGGCCAGAACTGCCGAGGCGAACCGTCGCCTCGGATCAATCCATCAACGGCTTGGTCAATTTGCCGAGGCGGAAAACGACTATCAGCGGGCGGCTGAACTTTACCAGAAGCTGCGTGCCGGATCCCCTTCAGATCCAAAACTCCGGCTGGATCTCGCCCGGGTTTACAATGAGTGGGGTCGCATCCATGCCACGCAGCAGCAGCCCGATCTCGCAAGAAAATCGCACGAGGAAGCCCTGGCATTGATGGAAACCTCCACGCCTGCCTCCCCTGCTTCAGCCCCCCTCCGCTTCGAGCTTGCCCGCACTTGCTACTTTCTCGGCACACGGGAACGTCCCATGCCGGCCACTGCACCTCCTGAAACCGACCCTTCCCGGAGCCGCGAGCCCGCGTCACCCCAACGCAACCCGGATGACCGCAACAAACTCCTTTCCCGCGCTGTCACGGTCCTAAACGAATTGACCGGCAGTCCGGAGGATCCGAAAAGAGCCCCAACTGATTCACCTCCGCACCCTGAATACCAGCACCTGCTCGCCCTGTGCTATCTGGAGGGGGCAACGGATGCGGATGGCCGCTCCCAGGGTCGGGGCGGTGCCGACCGTGCGATAGAGATTCTGGAGGCTCTGGTCGCCGCCTTCCCCAATATTTCAGATTACTCCTTTGACCTCAGCGAAGCCTGCATCCGGATGCACATTCCACGACCACCCATCCCGCCTTCCACGCAGGAAATGATCGAGGCACGATTCGCAAGATCGCTGGACTTGCTGGAAAAACTGGTGCTCAGGAATCCGGACATTCCGGATTACGTCTCAGCCGCCGCACGAACACACCACAAACTGGGCTCCTTCCAACGCCAGATGGATCGATGGGGGGAGGCTGAGCAGTGCTTCCGCCGCGCAGTCGCACTTCAGACGCCGCTGGTGAAACAGTTCCCCGACGCTCCCCGGCCGGCTCTGTGGCTGGCAACCTTCCGCATCGCCCTGGCGGATGTGTTGATCCGGAAAAATCAGGTGGAGGAGGCCCGATCGGAACTCGAAGCCACAATCTCCTCTCTTCTCACCCAACTCAAAGCCAAACCCGGCTCGGCATCCATCCAGGACATCCTCGCTTTTGGCTACACGAAGCTGGAGATCGCGCTGCGCCAGTCGGGAGAAAGTGAGCTTGCCCAGGAGGCCGCCCGCAAGTCCCGGGAAATTCGCAACACCCTCCGCAACTCGCGTTGAACCCTCCTCACAACCCCGACACTCATCATGGGGACGATTGGCTATAGTGCTCCCCAAAAACTGGATCGGTGGTTTGGATGGTGAATGGAAACAAACGATAATACCATATCAACAAATATCCCAACTATTATTGGTATAGAGTTGTTGCGGGTTATAGTCGGAGGATAAAAAGCCACTGACGATAGTCGATTCATAAACAATGATACGGGCCATCCCTGATGAGATCCGTCGTTCTGATGAGTCCTGGGATGATCACCGGTTACACGGAGTGCGCCTCGTTGCGCAGGGAGTAACCTGCCCCAAAGTCGCTGAACCTCCTCGAGATGCCCCCCGTTCTGTAGCAGCGATCGCTGCTGCGGAAGGAAAATTCGCGAGATGAACCACACCCAACGCAAAACCCAACCACCTGTGTGGCGTCAGCTGGCATGCGCAAATATTTATGACGTTACGTTTAGTAGGGGGCAGGCTCCAGGCGCGTCATGCGCGGACCCGAAGGATCGCCTGGCACCGAATAAGTCATCAAGCCCACGGCACGCCGACTTCCCCACAGGGTTGGGTTAGGGACGTCTCCATGGCTGGTTGTCAACCACCACACCCAAATCCAGATGAATCAACCCTGTGAGATTGCTTCGCTTAATTGAGTCCGGGATTGCGGCAAGCCTCGGGCATGGGTAAGTTTCGGAACACAAACCGAATCACGCCCATGCCAGATCAAAAATTAGCGGACGCTGCCACGCCGGAAAATGCCACCAGACCGGGTTTCGGGGGCAGTTTTTGGGTTCTCAACAGCATCGAGATGTGGGAACGGCTCGCATTTTACAACCTGCGGGTGATGGCCCCCATCTACATCATGCAGGCAGACAACCCGGGAGGGCTCCATCTGACCGCCAGTGATAAGGGAGTCATCTATGCCTGGTGGGCCGCCTTCCAATCCCTGCTGCCAATCGTCACCGGTGGTCTTGCAGACCGCTTCGGATACAAGCGCACCCTTGGCTGGTCGATCCTCTGCATCATGCTGGGATACGTCATGATCGCTTTCATGCGGGACATGAGTTTCATCAGCAACTATTCGGCATTTTTTACCGCCATCATCACGATGGCCATCGGCACTGCCTTCTTCAAACCGGGGATTCAGGGTTCGCTCGCACAGAATCTGACCAAGGCCAATTCATCGATGGGTTGGGGCATTTTCTATTGGATCGTCAACGTGGGCGCATTCATTGGCCATTTTCTCCCGTCCATGTTCCTGCTTAAGGGATGGTTTGGAACCCAGCCGAATTCACCGGAAGCGTGGCGCAATTTGTTCCTCGCCTCCGCAGCCTTTACCTCCATCAACCTGCTCCTCCTGCTCGTTCTGAAAGATGTCCCTTCCGGTGCCTCGAAAACAGAGGGGCTGGGCAGTGTTCTCAAAAGGACTTTCACCAACATCCTTGAACCACGCCTCTTGACCTGGATGGCCATCATGTCCTGCTTCTGGCTCATGATGTTCCAACTTTGGGATCTCCAACCCAACTTTATCGCAGATTGGGTGGACAGTTCCGGCATGGCAAACTCCCTGAACCGGCTACCGGCGGGAATCAAACAGAGTCTCGTGGAGCAGACCACACGGGGACCGATGATTCCGCAACAGGTGCTCCTCAGTTTCAATGCCTTTTTCATCATCCTCGGTGTCGTGGGGGTGGCATGGCTCACGCGCAGGATGCGCACACTGGAGGCGATGCTTTTCGGCATGATTCTGGCCACCATGGGAGTCCTCGTGGCTGGCTGGACGCAAAGCGCATGGCTGTTGGTGGCTGGAATCCTCTTCTTCTCACTCGGCGAAATGATGACCGGGCCGAAAAAGACCGAATACCTCGGTCTGATCGCTCCCCCCGGCAAAAAGGGTCTTTATTTGGGCTACGTGAACATCCCGGTGGGCGTTGGCGTGTATGCGGGCTCCCGCATCGCCGGACACGTTTATGGACAATATGGGGAAAAGGCGGTGCTCGCGCTCCGTTACCTTGCCGAAAAGACCCCTTTCGGCCAGACGAAGGGATGGAATGGAGACATCTCGACCCTTGAAACGTGCCTCGGCATAAAACGCACCGCAGCGATGGCAAAACTGCAGGAAGTTACCGGCTTGGATGCAATGGCCGCCACCCGGACACTTTGGGATGCCTACCACCCCCACTATGTCTGGATCCCGTTCGCAGCAATCGGTGTTGTGGCAGCCGTGGCCCTTTATATTTTTGGCCAAAAGGCGAAAAAGTGGACGGACATGAATGCCTGACCAAAAAACGGTCCATCGCCCCCGCTTCTTAAAACTTGGAATTTGGGGGGGCTTTGTGTTTCATTTGAGGGCTTATGGATGAAGGCAACTCGTTGATGGAACAGCGCAAGTCAAAGCTGGCGGCCCTGCGCGGTCGTGGCTTGGACCCGTTTCGGAATAAATTCAACCCCTCGGAGAAGTGCGACGAGGCCCGCAGCAATTACGTCGAGGGACGTGAAGTGGCGGTCGCCGGTCGCATCACCGCACATCGTGACATGGGCAAAAGCATGTTCATTGATGTCCGTGACCAGAGCGGTCGCATTCAGGTTTATGCCCAAAAAAACGTGATAGGCGACGATGCCTTCGAGACCTTCAGCCATCTGGATCTTGGCGATTTTGTCGGCATCAAGGGCACGATGTTCGTGACGAGAACCGGCGAAATCTCGATCAAGCTCCTTTCCTTTGTGATTCTGGCCAAGGCGCTTAGGCCCCCTCCCGAGAAATGGCACGGCCTTGCGGACACCGAGATCCGATACCGGCAGCGGTATCTCGACCTGATGGCGAATCCCGACGTCAAGAGCACCTTCCTCAAGCGCAGCGAGATCATCCGCGAGATCCGCGCCTTCCTGCATGCGCGTGGCTACGTCGAGGTGGAGACCCCCATGATGCAGGCCATCCCTGGCGGGGCGGCAGCCCAGCCGTTTGTGACCCATCATAACGCGCTCGGGTGTAATTTCTATCTGCGCATCGCTCTGGAACTTTACCTCAAGCGCCTCCTTGTCGGGGGAATGGACCGCGTCTTTGAAATCGGCCGCAATTTCCGCAACGAAGGCCTTTCCCGGCGCCACAACCCCGAGTTCACGATGTTGGAGGCTTACCAGGCCTATGGCGACTACGAGAGCATGATGGAACTGGTCCAATCCATGGTCTGCCAGGTCGCACAAAAGGTGCTCGGAACACTTGTCATCGATCACAAGGATGCTGAGGGAAAAGTCATCAGGACAATCGACCTCACCTCATGGCGCCGTGCCCGCTACAAGGACCTCGTCCGTGAGAAGGCCGGAGCTGATTGGTTTGACATCACTCCCGAGGAGCGAAAAACCCGTGCCGTCTCACTCGGTGCGGAGATCGCTCCGGTTTATGAGGATTTCGAAGTCACCGGGGCGATTTTTGAGAAGCTCATCGAACCCACCCTGCTCCAACCAACCTTCGTGACACATCTGCCGAAGGAACTGGTGCCACTTGCCAAGTTGTCCCCGGATGATCCCTCCACAGTGGAGGTCTTTGAATGCTGCATCAACGGACAGGAAATCGCCCCGGCCTACACCGAGCAGAATGATCCCATCGAACAGCGTGAGCGCCTGCAGCATCAGGCCGGGGGTGAACAGCAGAAGCTGGACGAGGACTTCCTCATTGCCCTTGAGCATGGCATGCCCCCCGCAGGCGGAATGGGATTGGGCATCGACCGCCTTTGCATGATGCTTCTGGGTCAGGAAAGCATCCGCGATGTCATCCTGTTCCCGCAACTGAAACCGAAATGAGCGCCCATAGAATGGTGTCAGCTCCAACTATTTCATCACCCAGGAAACGCGCCTCCAGGAACCTGCGCGGTAACCCGGCCTTTTTATTCCCGGCAGGAAAACGCCCCTAATTCCATGATTCCAAACAAGCCTTCAAATCCCGTTTCCCCGGATCAGCAACCGGAAGTGAAACCCACAGATTTCATTCGAGACATCGTCTCGGACCACGTCTCCGCTGGGAAGTATAAGCAGATCCATACACGATTCCCGCCAGAGCCGAACGGCTACCTCCACATCGGCCATGCCAAGTCCATCTGCCTCAACTTCGGCATAGCCCGCGAGTTCGGCGGCATCTGCAACCTCCGCATGGATGACACCAACCCCGCCAAGGAGGATGTCGAGTATGTCGATTCCATCAAGGCCGATGTGAAGTGGCTGATCTCCGCCTGGGCGGATGACCGCCTGGGGCTCAAGCCGAAAGGCCAGCTACCCGCGCAAAGCGATGTCAACGGCCAGCCCGATTACCTGCTTGAAGCTGTCAGCGGCCCTTCAACGACCGCCGAAACCGGGTTGGAGCCATTCTACGCGAGTGACTATTTCCCGCAGATTTTCGATTACGCCATCGCTCTGGTAAGGAAGGGGCTTGCCTATGTGGATGACCTCACCCCTGAAGAGATGGAAAAGTATCGCGGGTCTCCCGACCGCCCCGGTCAGGACAGTCCCCACAGGGAACGCTCCGTTCAGGAAAATCTGGACCTCTTCCAGCGCATGCGTCAGGGGGAATTCCCCGATGGCACCCGGACCCTCCGCGCGAAGATCGACATGACCTCCCCGAACATCTGGCTGCGCGACCCTGTTCTATACCGGATTCGCCATACCGAGCACCACCACACGGGGGGCGCCTGGTGCATCTACCCGATGTATGATTTCGCACACTGCCTCAGTGATTATCTGGAGGGGATAACCCATTCGATTTGCACCCTTGAGTTTGAGGTTCACAGGCCCCTCTATGACTGGATTCTGGAGAGTCTTGGTCTCCCCCGCCCCCTCCCCCGCCAATACGAATTCGCCCGGCTCAGCCTGGGCTATACCGTGATGAGCAAGCGGAAGCTCATGCAGTTGGTCAACGAGGACCTCGTCTCTGGCTGGGACGACCCCCGCATGCCAACCATCTCCGGACTGCGCCGCCGGGGAGTAACCCCGGAGGCCCTCCGGGACTTCGCCTATAACATTGGCATCACCAAATACAACGGCATCACGGATGTGGCTGTTCTGGAGCATGCCATTCGATCCGACCTGAACCACCGGGCTCTGAGGCGGTTGGCAGTGCTGCGTCCCATCAAGGTGGTGATCGTAAACGTCCCCGAGGGAGAGGTCGAGCAACTCACCGCTGTGAATAATCCCGAGGATCCTTCCGCTGGATCCCGCCAGATCCCTTTCAGCCGCGAATTGTACATCGAGCAGGACGACTTCATGGAGGTTCCTCCTCCCAAGTATTTCCGGCTGCGCCCCGGCGGGGAGGTCAGGCTCAAGTATGCCTATATCATCAAGTGCGAGGAGGTCATCAAGGATGCCTCCGGAGCCGTCATCGAACTCCGGTGCACGGCGGATCTGGGGAGCAAGACCGGTGGACCGACCTCCAGCCGGAAGGTGAAAGGCACCATCCACTGGGTTAGCGCCTCCCATGCCATTGACGCCGAAGTACGGCTTTACGATCGGCTGTTCACCGTGGCGGAACCGGATGCCGGGGGCGATTTCAAGAAATTTTTGAATCCCCACTCTCTCGAAAAGCTCGTCGCAAAGTGCGAACCCTCACTGCGTGAAGCCGGACCGGAGCAGCGGTTCCAATTCGAGCGGCTGGCCTATTTTGTTCTGGATGGTCAGAACGCCAGCGGCCTGCCCGCCTTCAACCGCACCATCACCCTGAAGGACACCTGGTCCAAGGAATCGGCCAAGGCCTGACCCTCTCAAAAAGAACCGGGCGCACGGAACAAACCGTGCGCCCGGCCTTTTCAAATCGTCCAATATCTTCGCAGATTACTTGGCGGCTTCGTAGTAAAGGGTGACTTCCTGCCAATTGACCACGTTCCAAAACGCCTTGAGGTAATCGGCACGGCGATTTTGGTATTTCAGGTAGTATGCATGCTCCCAGACATCAATTCCCAGGATCGGCTTGCCTTCCACTCCGGCCACGGCCTTGCCCATGAGCGGACTGTCCTGATTGGCGGTTGAAACAACCTCCAACTTTCCGCCATTCACAACCAGCCAGGCCCAGCCGCTGCCGAAGCGACCCAAACCTGCTGCCTCAATCTTCTCCTTCAACACATCGAAACTGCCGAAGGTCGCCGTGATATCTTCCGCGAGTTTGCCTGTGGGGGCTCCACCTGCCTTGGGTCCCAGAATCTTCCAGAACATCGAATGGTTGGCGTGACCGCCCCCATTGTTGCGCACGACCCCGCGAATCTCAGCCGGAACGGCTTCAAGATTCGAAATCAACGCCTCAACAGATTTCGCTTCCAGGTCTGTTTTCCCGGCCAATGCCTTGTTCACGTTCGTGACGTAGGCAGCATGGTGCTTGTCATGGTGGATTTCCATGGTTTGCGTGTCGAAGTGGGGTTCAAGCGCATCCTTCGCGTAAGGTAGTGCTGGTAATTCAAATGCCATATTCTCTGATCCTATTCGTTTTCTTGTTAAAAATGCCCGTTTCTTGGGTCACTATGATACCCCTAACATAGCACTTTCCCGCCAGTGTCAAGTGCCCGGGGATCACGAATCCGCAAGCGGTCGGCCGTCCCCCCTGCCTACGCCTGAAGCCCGCCATGAAAGTGCGTCCATGACTCTGGACTCAAATCACATCGCAATCGGACTCATTTTCTCGTCAGAGCAACGAAGTTGGCCAGCAACCGCAAGCCCACTTTCTGGCTCTTTTCCGGGTGGAACTGGGTTCCAAAAACGTTCTCGTGCCAAACGGATGAGGCAAAAGACCCGCCGTAATCGGTGGTTGTGGACACGATTCCCGGGTTCTCAGGTCGCGGAAAGAAGCTGTGCACAAAATAAACATGGCTTCCGCCGGGAATTCCCTCAAAGAGCGGACAGTCCGGACGTTGGATTTCGAGCTGGTTCCACCCGATCTGCGGCACCTTTAATGCGGGGGATCCGTCAAACCGAACAACTTTTCCGGCAAAAATCCCCAAACCACCTGCAGAACTGTTAAACTCCTCGCTCCGTTCAAAAAGCGCCTGGTAACCAACGCAGATGCCGAGAAATGGCCGTCCGGTCTTGATGAAGTCACGCACCCCACCCAGCAACTCCTGCTTTTCCATGGCGTGCATGCAATCATCAAACGCACCCACCCCGGGAAGCACCACCGCGCGGCAGTCTTTCATCTCCGCAGGGTTGCGTGCGATCCGCACATCCGCCCCCGCCTTGAGGAGGGCCTTGTGCACGCTTCGCAGGTTTCCCGAGCCGTAATCCAGTAACGCAATCACCCCGGCAGGTTACGGGTTGAACCCGCCGGAGGCAACTCGCCGGTTGCATCCCCCCTGAATTCCGCCACCCACCGGGGATTCAAGCTCGAAGCACCCGTTCCCTCCCTGATCAGCGCGATACGGATGAACTCCCGCTAAGAAAGAACCGGAGTGGAAATTCCTGTGCCCGGGAGATGCCAATGCGAGTGGATGCCCGAACCGGTCCGTATAACTTGCGGTAGGCTCTCCACAGGGGATTTCCGGCTATGATCAGGGGTGAACTTCGAAGGTCCAGACCGTTGTGTTCCCGGCCGATCCCCAGCGCCTGACACAGTTTTCCAGGGCCGTTGCAAAGCCTGTCCTCCGGCGAGGCACGCAGTTGCTGCATCTGTGGGATGCCCCAGACCGGGGCAATTGCACGAATCAACACTGCTTCCGCCACTCCTTCCGCGCAGCAAACCGCATTCACGCAAAAATGGCAGCCATAAATGAAATAAACATAGGCCCTGCCCGGCGGGCCAAACATGACCCTGTTGCGTGCCGTAAGCCCCCGCGCAGCATGGCAGGCAGCGTCCTTGGACAGGTATGCCTCCGTCTCGACGATCACACCCCCGAGGACTTCATCCCCCTCTCTTCGCACCAGCCAATGCCCAAGCAATCTGGGAGCCACCGTCCGGGCGGATGGCTCATAGAATTCCATGGGTAATGGCTCAAATTGTGCAGGTTGCGTCATCCCCGTTGGTAGGTTTCGTGAACGTTCGGTAAAATCACTGGACTTGGGTTATGGCAGGCAACCCGAAGTCTGTTGCCCACGTCAGCAGCCTCAATTCCCCCAACCTAGCGGGCCAGCGCCACAATGTAGCGCTGCAGGCGTGTGACCTGCTCCAACTGCTTCTGGCGCGCATAAATCTGGTGGAGATTCCCACAGACCCGCAGAAGCATCCGCCGTGAACTCACGGGCGAAAGATCGTCATCCCGCAATCCGAGGGTGCCCTGCATCAGATACTGCAGGCAATCGGCCTTTGTAAGCAGCCGCCCACGGTTGAACGGATCAATATAAAGTTCTGCCAGGGATGATTGAAAACGGCAGATGAAGTGCCCGGGGAGGCCAATCCCCGCAACCGGAAGCCTGAGGCGCCGGGCGATAACGATATAAAGAATGCTCAGCGCAATCGGATTCCCCGTCCTCCTGTCCACCACCCGGTTCAGGTAGCTGTTGTCCGGATCATAATAGTTCTCTTCGTTACCGCGAAAATTCAGGGTGCCGAACAGGTGGTCGTTGATTCTCTCCAGAACTTCCTCGGCATCCCCCGTCACGATCCGCCGATCCCGGAGTTCAGCAGTGAAGTCATCCAAAACCGCACGATAGCCATCCACGCAGATTTCAGGGAATTGGGTCGTCGCGAGGAGCCAGGCACCGGTTTCCAAATCCAAATCCTCCCCCTGTTTCAGGCAGAACTGGAGAAATTGAATGTCAGCCGTCTGGCGGGAAAAATGTGCGATGATCTCCTTCGCACGCCTTCTAAGCAGGGGATCGGGGCTCAAGACGTGGGGCTCAAGCCACTCAACAACCTCCTGCCCATGCAGCAGTAATTGACTGCGCACGGCTTCAAAGACCACAGGATCCTCGTCCCCAAGCAAAGCGAGCAACGCCCTCTTGCGGCTTTCGGAAAGCTGTGTCGGACCGGCTATTGAGCCAGGAGTTATCATCTCCACCCACAATTTAAGACCCGCCGCCTGAAAACTTCAACCATGAAAACACCCCAAACATCCCCCGCTCAGGGAGCGGGACGGTCCCCCTGACTGGCGTCCCTTCGGGCGGATGGACGGTGCTCCCGCTCGATCACCCTGAGCGTTTCCTCGAAAAGCTCACTCTGATCCTTCTTTGCCATCCGTTGCACAGCCCGCCCTTCCGACAATGCCACTACAATGGAGACCATCGTCAGCAGGATGCACACGCCCCAGTAAATCAACATCTTCGGCGCATCCAACTTCCCTTCCAGGCCGGTCTCGGCAGCGATCAACAGCACCACAACCATCCCCAGGCTGATCACTCCGATCCATCGCTTGACTCGATTTCCCGTTGAAATCATATGGATCCACTGTTTCAGATTTCAAAAGGAACGCCGAGCAAAATCCGCATAACCCAGTTTGAAACATGGATCAAACACAGGTTCACAGGATCAATTATCCATTTGGCACTCTTGATGAAAGGGGCTAAATTGAAATTAGTTTGATGGTGCGGAATTCATTCGAACCAAACAAGTAAACCTCGTTCAATCCATGCAAATCACCAAACAGTTGGCCATATTTCTGGATAATCGCCCCGGCACCCTGGCTCGCGTCGTGGACGCTCTGGCAGAGGCCAAAATCAACATCTATGCCATTTCCACCAGTGATACTGTGGATCACAGCGTTGTCCGGCTCGTCGTCGATGATTATCGCAAAGCGGTGCATGTCTTCGAGCAGCACGGCACTCTGGTGGTGGATGACGACGTCTTGATGGTCGAAGGCTTCAACAAGCCGGGCGAACTCGCCCGGATCGCCCACACCCTCGCCGAAGCGAAGGTGAACATAGAATACTGCTACTCAGCCACTCCGCCCGGTTCCAAGGTTTGCGCGATGATCCTGCGGGTGTCCAACCCCGCCAGGGCCCTAAAAGCATTGAATGCCTGATCGCCGGAATACTTGTTCCAGCACTCGCAAAACGCTGCAAATCCGCCACTCACCCGGCATGGGATGTAACAAAATGGTGGAAAGGGACGCTTTTTCGGGTTCCCGGTGAATAGCCCGGCGAGCGCGTGGATCGTGACAATGTAAGAGGACCTGCCCAGACCTGCGGATGGGTGCCGTTCAAATTTGCCAACGGTTGCCAAAAACCGCTCCATCCGGCCCTTTTTCAGGCAATAAACAGAAATGGGTATAGCCCAACAAATCAGATTTTTTAAATTACATAACCCATTGTTTCTATTGGGTTTACGTTTTTTGAGAATTGGTGCCAGAGGAGGGAATTGAACCCCCGACCAAAGGCTTATGAGTCCAGCGAATTTTGCCATATTTCCCTTATAAATGGCACATTTGATAAATTATTTGCCAAAGGATTTGCCAAAATTTTCAATTTGGGGTAATGTATTTCTATGAGCGAGACGATTGAAAAAACGGCAGAAACGGACCCCCGGGACCGGGTAAAAGCGCGGTTCTATGTTTCAAAGTTCACTAACCCGAGCGGGGCAGTCGTGTACAGGGTTCAGGGCCTGCACCGGGACCGCTCGAGGATCCGTGAGAATTTCCACACCCGGGGCGAGGCCGATTGCCGGGCGGTTGAGTTGAACCTTGACCACATCGGCAGCGAGCAGACCGCAATCCCCCGGATAACTTCCTTGACCGCCGAACAGTTGCGCCATGCTGAGACCGCCATGCAAAAGCTCGAGGATCCGGCAGACCTTGGCAGGGCCGTGGCGCTGTGGCTCAAGGAACGATCGAAGCTGACCGGGCAACCCGCCCCCCGGCTTGATGAGGCCGTTCAAAAGTTCCTTGTGTGGCTCGATCGGGAAAGCGGCTTGCGGGACCTTTCCAAGCGCAACCTGCGAGTCAGGGTGACGAAATTCCAAAACAGCGTCAAAAACCTGACCCTTTCAGACATCACAAGCGACACGGTTGACGAATTCCTTGCCGGGCAGAATTCGGGACCCATTGCCAAGGACAACGACCGCCGGGCGCTTTCCCGCCTTTTTTCATGGTGCGGCGAGAAACCCCGGCGCTGGATCACCGCCAACCCTTGCAAGCTCGATGCCCGGCGCAAGAAGAAGGATGACCACATGCCAGCAATTTTGACCGTCGAGGAAAGCCAGCGGTTCATGCAAGCGGCTGAGAGTTACAAGGGGGGGCGGCTGGCCTTGTATGCTGCCGTGTGTCTATTCGGGGGCCTGCGACCGTTTGAAGCAAGCCGCTTGAAGTGGGAGCACGTCATGCTCGAGGATAGGCAAATCAGGCTTTCGGGGGCGATGACCAAGACCGGGCGCGGCAGGGTGATCACAATCAGCGAGACCCTGGCGGCGTGGCTGCAGGCATACCAGGGGGGCGAATTCTTCCCTTTGGGCTGGCGGCGGGATTTCGATGAGGTCAAGGCCGCAATCGGCTACGGCAACCCCGCCAGACTCAAGGGGGCGGTTGCGGCTGGCACCAAATGGCGACCGTGGGTTCCCGACATTTTGAGGCACACCGCAATCAGTCACACGTTTCGCCAGAGCGGTTCATTCGGCTTGGCGGCTGAACAGTTTGGAAACAGCGAGGCGATTATCAAAGCGCACTATTTCGGGCGAGTCAGCACCGATGACGCAAAGCGCTTTTTCTCAATCCTCCCAAGCAAGAAAGCAACCACAGTATGAACGAAACCGCCTTTCAAATCGCGCTATTGAGCGCCACAATCGCCGGGCCACAACGGGACCCACATGCACACATCGAGCAGGCACGGGCGCTTCTGAGGGCATGCCAGGAGCCAGCAACCGCACCCGTGGAATCAAACCCCCGCTTGGTTTCCTATGACGATGCGGAGGGAATGATTTGCCCTGAACCGGATAAGGACCTGAGGCGCAAACGGATGATTGAATTTTTCAGACCTGAGGTCCTGAGAATTCAAGCCTTGAGCGCCAACCCGGGCGAATGGGTGAAGGGTGACGGCTGGGAGCAACCCCCCGGGCCTAAGCTCACTGAGAAGGAAGCGAGAGACCAAGCGCAAGCTGAGGCGCTGGCGGCTGTTGCACCCGTCACCGATTATATCGAATGCCTCAAGACTGAGGGGGTAACTCTGGATTGGATAAACGCGACTGCCGAGCGTTTCAAGTTGTGGAAAAGGGAGAAGCTCAGCGCCAAACGAACAGAGGCAGGGAAAAAAGGCGGGGATCAAACGAAGCTCAAAAAGCAGAAGCGCTGACAGTTGGCTTATGGGTGAATGCTCAACACATCCGCCAGTTTTCACCAGCAAAACGAATCGGCTGACATCCACTCTGACAAGGGCAAGCACCGCCATTACAACGGAATCGTTTTTGAAAACGGCGCTTTGGTTGAATCCTTCACGCCAGACATTCCCGCGCAAGTCGATGCGCTGAATTCTTGGCTTGAGGCTGAGGACCTGCCCGGCGAGAGTTTCGCGGCGGCGGCTGGGGTTCTCAAGCGCCTGCTCCTGTGGCAAATTCAAGCCGATGCTGACAGGCCAAGACATTTGAGCAGCATCGCCCGGCGAACAATCGCGCTGGCATTCGCAGTCTGCCCCGATTCAATCCCCTGGCAAAGCCTGCAAGAATGCGCCGACGAGTTTCACGCAACGAAGCAATCTTTCGGCAAATACAGCAAAGAAATTCTCGAGCTTGCCAACGGGAATTTTCAGCGCTCCGGAATGTTTCGAGGGCCTGAACACCGGGCGGCACGGGCTGCAATATCGAGGCGACAATGGGACGTGCGCGGCAGGCTTCCGATCGAGGAAAAACGAAGGTCGCAAGTGAATTCAAGTCTGGCGTGGAAAAAGGCCAACCCCGACCGAGTTGCCTCAAGCCGGGCACGGCAGGCAAAACTTTCTCGCAAAAATACCTTGCAGACCCCTAAAACACCCTAAAAAGGAGTTTTGCTCTGACTCAAGGGGCGTTTTCCATACCGTTGCTTGGCGAAAAAGCGGAATTCCATACCGTTGCTTGGCAGAAACACCCCTTTTCCATACATTTGCTTGGTCTGGACGGGCTTGCACCTAAGCATTTAACAGAGTGCTATCCGTTATAGTGGCCGCATGAACGAAAACAAAGTTCC
>CAIWMU010000118.1 GCA_903913865.1 uncultured Verrucomicrobia subdivision 3 bacterium | reverse complement strand
TCATGCGCCTTGAAGGACCGTCTCGGCGCCGAGTGGACCACCAAACCCTCGGCACGCCGCCTTCCTTGCAGGGCTGGGCAAAAACCGCCTCAAAGGCAGGTTCTCAGCCACCATGCCCAATTCCAGATGAATCGGCCCTGGAGGGGTGTTTATAGCCTGCTGTTTTCTCCTTTGCCGCAGAAACAATCTATAATAATCTTCCAAACAGGCTCTGCATGAATTGGGAAGAAAAATCGCCGGAACGCTACTTCAGGAGCGCCGCTCACGCCGGTTGCCCCGTCCCCCGACGTTCGCCAACCGCTTCCCCTAATTTCCCATGATCGGGATCGCGCCATCCGAAAAGGACACGTCCAGCGCCGCGCTGGAAAAGCGCCTCGGGGATGACGCCGGCATCCGCTCGCTTTGCTTCGCCACCCACCGCGCCTGGCAACTCGCACCGGTGGCCGCCCTGTTGTTGCTTGGCTGCGGTTGTCACTCCACCGCCCCCCAAGCAACGCCCGCCACGATGTCCCAGGACCTGAAGCCGAAGGTGGTCCGGGGTGTCCTGCCCCTGGCCATACAGCCTGATCAGGCCAAGTGGCGGCGCTTGCAGGCCGGCATGACGGAGGGCGAAGTGACTGCATTGCTGGGAAGCCCTTACCTCAAGGACGCGCGTCCGCCAGCCGATGCCCAGCCGAACGTGAGACATTTGTATTCCTGGTATTACGGCGAAATCTCCTTCCGCAGTTTCACCACCCAGGGATCGTATTACTGCAAGGTCACGTTTCATGAAGGCCGGGTGGAAGAAATCAGGGACCCCTGGGACGGAAAGTTTTCCACCAACGTAATCCCCACGGTGCCGGAGCTGGTTCTTCCGCATGCCGGCCAGACGCTAGACCACTATCCGCGCTTCATGGATTTCCGGTGGAAGCCGGCCTCCGGCATTTATCCCATAGAATACGAAGTGACGATTCAAGTCCTCGAAGTGGATCAGCAGGATGCCGAACATTTTGAGGATTACATCCGCAAGACAATCGATCGCAATCGAGCCGATTGGAAAGAAGCTGGCACATCCGAGAAAGAGATGGATAAGACCGCTGCCTGGCTCGCCCGGGATTTACGGCAAAGGCAGGGTGCCCAAGCAACTTATTCCTTCCGCACCCACGACATTTATCTCCCTTTCACCTGGGTGGGTGCGAACACCGGTCGATGGCGGATTCGGGCGACCAATCAAAAGGGAGCCAGTGATTGGAGCGCCTGGCGCTACTTCAATTTCTCAACCTGACCAATTCCCCATGATCTGGATCGCACCCTCAGAAAAAGACCACGACAACGCCGCGCTGGAGAAACGCCTGTGGGACGCCGCCGACCAGTTCCGCGCCAATTCCGGCCTGAAGGCGCAGGAATACTCCGCGCCGGTTCTCGGGCTCATCTTCCTGCGCTTCGCCGAGGTCCGCTTTGCCGCCCAGCGCGCCAAACTGGAGAAAGCCAGTGCCTCCGCCAGACGCGGCTCGCGCGTGGATGAACCGGCCGCCTACCACGCCGAGGGCATCCTGTATCTGCCCGCCGAAGCACGGTTCGATTACCTGCTCAACCGCCCCGAAGCCGAGAACATCGGCGCAAAGGTCAATGCCGCCATGCGCGACATCGAGAAGCACAACCCGCAGCTCGCCGACGTCCTGCCCAAGACCTACAACCTCTTCACCAGCACCCTCCTCAAGGAACTGCTCAGGAAAGTCTCCGAGATTCCCGCCACCATCGCGGGCGACACGTTCGGGCTCATCTACGAATACTTCCTCGGCAACTTCGCCATGACCGAAGGGCAGAAAGGCGGGGAATTCTTCACGCCCAACTCGCAGGTCCGGCTCATTGTCGAAATTCTGGAGCCGTTCCACGGACTCATCCTCGACCGCGCGTGCGGGTCCGGCGGCATGTTCGTGCAAAGCGCCCGATTTGTGGCGGCGCACAAGAAGAACCCGGCCTCGGAACTCAGCATCCACGGACAGGAGCGTGTGGATGCCACCGTGCGCCTCTGCCGCATGAATCTTGCCATCCACGGGCTCGAGGGCGACATCCGGCATGGGAACAGTTACTACGAGGATCCCCACCACAGCACCGGCCGCTTCCACTTCGTCGCCGCGAACCCGCCCTTCAACGTCAACGAGGTGGACAAGGAACGGCTCGCCAGCGAGGTCGGCCCCGGGCGCCGTTATCCCTTCGGGCTGCCCCGCACCGATAACGCGAACTACCTCTGGATTCAGGAATTCTATTCCGCGCTCAACGAGCAGGGCCGCGCCGGCTTCGTCATGGCCAACTCCGCCTCCGATGCCCGCTCCTCCGAGCAGGAGATTCGCCGCCAGCTCATCCAAAGCCGCGCGGTGGACGTGATGGTCGCCGTCGGCCCGAATTTTTTCTACACCGTCACGCTCCCCTGCACCCTTTGGTTCCTGGATAAAGGGAAGGGAAAATCGGCCCGCGCCGACACCGTCCTGTTTATTGACGCCCGCCACATCTACCGGCAGGTGGACCGCGCGCACCGCGAATGGACGCCCGCGCAGATTGGCTTCCTTGGCAACCTCGTCCGCCTCCATCGCGGCGAAAACCTCGACTTCACCCTCGGCGGCGAAGAAGCAAAGGCGAAGCTCGAAGAAATCTTCGGCAAGAAACCGAAATTCGCCGATGTGCCTGGCCTGTGCCGCGCCGCCACGCTCAAGGAGATCGAAGCGCAAGGCTGGTCGCTCAACCCCGGCCGCTACGTGGGTGTGGCCGCCGGCGAAGCTGTGAGCGACGAGGACTTCAAGGAACAACTTGAAACGTTGAACGAGGAGCTCGAAACCCTCAACTCCCAGGCGCGCGACCTCGAACAAACCATCGCCGGCAACGTGGCGGAGATTCTGGAAGCATGAAGCAGATTCAGACATCATACCCCTCGGCCGACCATATTCCTGACTTCGGGAAAATGGTCATGCGGACGAGCGCCACAGACCATTTTGTTGGCGTCAACAACATGGTGGCCTGTCACCCACACGCCAAAGGCGCAATCACCCATCAGCCCAGGGCAACGCCCTGGGAACTCGTCCACCCAATCATTCAGCAGCCCTGAAAGGGCGCTACCCGCCATGCCCCAATCTCTTTCCAAAGTTCTGGTTCATCTGGTCTTCAGCACGAAACACCGTGAACCAATCATCGCCCCGGAAATCCGCCCGCGCCTCCACGCCTACATGGCGGGCATCTTGGACAACCTGAAATCGCCGTCGCTCCAAACCGGCGGGGTGGCGGATCATGTCCACAGCCTCTTTCTCTTGCACCGAACCATTTCACAGGCCGACCTGATTGAGGAGGTGAAGAAGAGCGCGACGAAGTGGATGAAGGCCGAGGGCGGTGTTCCGCGTTTCACCTGGCAGGCGGGATACGGCGCGTTTTCGATTGGCGAATCGCAAGCCGACACGGTGATCCGTTACATCCAGAAACAGGAGGAGCACCACCGGACGGTCACGTTTCAGGAAGAGTTCCGGAAGTTTTTGGAGCGATACAAGGTGGCGTATGACGAGCAATATGTGTGGGATTGAACCAACCAACGTGAAACCGGCGAGTGGGTGGCGCGTCGGCGGCGATTCCCGTTCGCAATCCACGGAACGGGTGGGCGTGGTTGCCCGCCGAGTTCTGCCCCTTCAGGGCGGAGATGGATTGTTTGGGCCGAGTTCCCAGGGCGTTGCCCTGGGCTGTAGAGTCATTGCGCCTTTGGCGCGGAAGACGGACGCGACGCGGAAGACGGTCGCGATGAGGGTAATAGGCGTGGCGTGGGTGGATTGGTGCGCCAACGGCGCAAAACCCGTCAGCCTGGGGCAACGCCCCAGGAACAGGGCCAACCACAATATGGTTTGCCCTGAAAGGGCGACACCCGGACGCAGAGCCCAGGCGCGCGACCTCGAACAAACCATCGCCTGCAACGTGGCGGAGATTCTGGAGGCGTGACGATGGCCGCAACCGCACGAGCAATGCAGCTTGGAGATGTGATTCGCTTTGGGAACGGTAAAGCAATCAAGCCGGGCGGCGAAGGATGCTATCCGGTTTACGGCTCGAACGGAATCATCGGCGGCTGTGACGAGTTTCGATATGAGAACGGCGTCATCATCGGGCGGGTGGGCGCTTACTGCGGCTCGGTGGCTTACTGTCCAGACAAGTTTTGGGCTTCGGATAATACGCTCGTCGCGTTTCCGGCGAGTAACGAGTTCGACACGAAGTTTCTATTCTACCTTCTGCATGACACCAAACTGAGCCGATACGCCGGAGGTGCAGCACAGCCGCTTGTTACCCAAACAGTGTTGAAGCAGGTGAAAGTCAGCGTTCCCCCGCTGCCGGTGCAACGGCGGATCGCGGGCATCCTGTCGGCCTACGACGAGCTGATGGAGAACAGTCAGCGGCGTATCCGAATTTTGGAGGCGATGGGCCGCGCCCTCTACCGCGAGTGGTTCGTCCACTTCCGCTTCCCCGGCCACGAAAAGCACCCGCGCGTCGCCTCCCCCGTCGGCAACATCCCCCAAGGCTGGGAGGTGAAGCCGTTGTCCAGCATCATCAATGTGATCCACGGTTATGCTTTCCAAGGCAGTCACTTTTCCGACGAACCGACCTCACGGGTCTTGACCACGCCTGGAAACTTCAGAGCTGGAGGCGGCATCAAATACGACAAACTGAAATTCTACAGCGAGGAAGGGCCGCTCGAATCTGCCTACGTCTTTGAGCCGATGGATTTGATGGTGACGATGACCGACCTCAGCAAAGCCGGAGACACGCTGGGATTCCCCGCTTTCGTCCCAAAGCTCAATGGCTTGTCGTTTTTACACAACCAACGAATCGGAAGGGTAGTGCCCCTTGGGGAATTTCTCCCAAAGCACTTTCTCTATTGCGTGTTCTGTGACGAGCGGTATCGCCATCACATCGTTGGCGGAGCAACCGGGATGTCCGTGAAGCACACCTCACCAACGCGAATCCTGAATTACACTTTGGCGTTACCCAAAGACGGGAAGCTGATTCACGCCTTTGAGGATTTCGCCCGGCCCGTCTTCCAGCAAACCAACTGCCTCATCGAAGGGGTCGAAAACCTCCGCCGGACGCGGGACCTGCTGCTGCCGCGTCTGCTGTCGGGGCAGGTGGCGTTGATAACCGCATGAGCCAGCCTACACCAAACCCGTTTGGCGATTTCCTCGTCTTTGTGGATGAGAGCGGCGATCACGGGCTGGCGCGGGTGGATACGGGCTATCCGATTTTCGTGCTGGCGTTCTGTCTGTTTGCCAAGAGCGATTACGTGGAGCGCGTCGGCCCGGCGTTGCAGCGTTTGAAATTTCATTTCTGGGGTCACGACGAGCAGGTGTTGCACGAGCACGAAATTCGGAAGCCGAACAAGAACTATGGTTTTCTATTCGACCCGGCCAAGCGGGCGGAATTCCTGGAGGCGGTAAGCAAGCTGGTGGATGAGGCGCAGTTCCAACTGGTGGCGGCGGTCATCCGCAAGCTGGAGTTTTCCAAGCAGAATGTGATGGCGGCCAATCCCTACGATCTGGCGCTGCAGTTTGGCTTGGAACGGGTGTATCTCGAGTTGTCAGAACGCGGGCAGGCGGACAGAATCACGCACATCATCGTGGAGAAGCGCGGCGAGAAGGAGGATGCGCAACTGGAACTCGCATTCCGGCGCATTTGCGCCGAGGCGAATGCGCTGAAAATGCGGTTGCCGCTGGAGTTGGTGATGATTCCCAAGGCGTCGAACTCGACCGGCTTGCAGATGGCTGATCTGGTGGCCCGCGCGGTGGGGATCAAAGCCCTGCGGCCCTCACAACCGAACCGAGCTTATGACATTGTGGCCAAGAAATTTCGCCGGAGTCCGGCGGATGAAACGAAAGGCTGGGGATTGAAGATATTTCCCTGAAATGCGAAGGGCCTCCGGCATGCCAGAGGCCCAGCGCCGACCGGAGATTTCCAGTCCGACTTGCAAACAATATGATGCAAACGAACCAAAACGTCAACCGCACCTAAACTCATGCCCCACGCCTACACCGAAGACCAGCTTGTCGAGCAGCCCGCCATCGGGTTGTTCGCGGAGCTTGGCTGGAACGGAGGGGGTGCATGAACGGACTGCTCGTGAGAGTTGGTATTGATTCCACGGACGGCTGCTGGAACGCGCCGATGCGGTTGGCGTCCGGCGAGTTTGCCTACGTCACCATCACCGACACCAAGCCGCTGCGCGATGGCATGGCCCGCCGATACGACGAGTTCATTCCGGTGGCCAAACGTTTCGGTGAACAGTTGCCGATGGAACTGCTCGGCACGGCCACGCACCTTGATCCTGACTTTGACCAACTCACCTACGGCGACCAAGGCCAGCGCGGAAAGCGCATCACCTCGCTGCTGACCGCTGGTGACTTGCTGGCGTTCTTCGCAGCTCTGCGTCCGGTGGACGGTCCGGCGCGACCGCTCATCTACGCGGTCATCGGTTTGTATGTGGTCGAGGAAATTATCCCGGCCAAGTCCGTCCCGAAATCGCGCTGGGCGGAAAACGCGCACACGCGCCGCGAGCCCGGCGACGGCGACATCGTCGTGCGCGCGAAACCCGGCGTGTCGGGCCGTCTGCGCCGTTGCATTCCCATCGGCGAATTGCGCGGCGGCGTCTATCGCGTCCGCAACGACCTGCTGGACGCCTGGGGCGGTCTCGACATCAAGGACGGCTACATTCACCGCAGCGTGAGGCTGCCCGCCTTCCACGATACCGCAAAATTCCACCGCTGGTTTCTCGCGCAAAAGCCGGAACTGGTGGCGGAGAACAACCCCGCATGAGCAACAGCGAGCCCGACATTTACGTTTACAAGATGGTCGCCGACAATGGTGGCGCACCATGCGTCGTGGGCAGCCTTCTCAGTCTCGCCATCTGCAAACCCAAGATTCGGAGGACTGCCGGGAAAGGGGCGCTCGTCTTTGGCTTCGGTGGAAAAGGATACGAGGAGCGTTTGATCTACATTGCCCGAGTGACTGCCAAGCTGGAGGGAGACGCCTACTATCGAGAGCGTGAGTATGCGAGACGCCCCGACTGCATCTACAGGGTAGAAAATGGTCAACCCGTCCGGAAAGCATCAGCCAAGTATCACTTCGACTCGGACCAGCGAAAGAAAGATGTCGGGTTTCACTTTGAGAACGCTTTTGTGCTGATGAGCGACGATTTCCGCTACCTCGGCAAGAAAGGCACGGATGATTTCAAGGAACGCTACCCGAAGCTGAGAAAACTGATTGAGAACTTGAAGCAGGGACACCGACGCCACCATTTGGTTGAGTTGCGAAATGAGCTTCTGGCCTTGAAGGCTGAAATCTGGAGCAAATATCAACGCATGAAAGTTGGGATTCCGACGGATGACGATTTCAGCCGGATGTGTAACGGAGAATCCCCGAGCGCAAGTTGCTAAACGCCATGCCCCACGCCTACACAGAAGACCAGCTTGTGGAGCAGCCCGCCATCGGGTTGTTCGCGGGGCTTGGCTGGGCCGTGGCCGGGCCGCCTGCCAATGGCGGCGTTGTCGGCGAGCCGCGTGACGCCGGGTTGCTCGGGCGCGAGACGAGTGGTGATGTGGTGTTGGTGTCCCGGTTGCGCGCGGCGTTGGAGCGGTTGAATGCGGGCCGCATGGGCCATCACGCGCTGCCGCCCAAGGCCATCACGGCCGCCGTGGATGAATTGACCCGCGACCGTTCGGCGATGAGCCGGTTCTTGGGGCAGGTGAACTTAAAGACGAATTGAACCAAAACCATGATGACCTTCCGCAACCATCGCCTGCGTGATTTCGCCGTGCCGATGAGCACCAACTGGTTGCTCAACGACCTCGCCGAAGCCAAGGGCAAGCAGGAACTTTACACCCGGCAGTCGCCGCAGTTGCTCAAGGCGCTGCGCGAAATGGCGCTCGTGCAAAGCGTCGAATCTTCCAATCGCATTGAAGGCGTCACCGTCGCGCCCGGCCGTCTGCGCCCGCTCGTGCTCGGCCACGCCCGGCCGAAAGACCGTTCCGAGCAGGAAATCGCCGGCTATCGCAGCGCCTTGAATCTCATCCACACAGAAGCGGCGGAATTGCAGATCACGCCGGATTTATTGCGCCGCCTCCACCGGCTTTGCCAGGAAGGAAGCGGCGATGCCGGGCAGTTCAAGAAGATGGACAACGAAGTCATCGAGCTCCGGCCCGGCGCTGCGCCGATCATCCGCTTCAAATGCGTTACCGCCAAAGCCACGCCCGCTGCCGTGGATGAACTCTGCCTCGTCTATCGCCACGCCATTGATCAGGACCACATCCCCCCGCTCGTGGCCATCGGCGCACTGGTTCTGGATTTTCTTTGCATCCATCCGTTCCGGGACGGCAACGGTCGCGTGTCGCGCCTGCTGACGTTGCTCGCGCTCTACCAACAAGGCTACGAAGTCGGGCGTTACATCAGCCTGGAGCGTCTCGTCGAAGAGGCGAAGGAAGATTACTACCGCGTTCTGCAACAAAGCTCCCAACGCTGGCACGACGGCAAACACGATTTTCTCCCGTGGCTCAACCATTTCCTCGCCATCTCGCGCCGCGCCTACGGCGAGTTTGAGCAACGGGCTGGCGAGGTGAAATCCAAACGTGGCGCGAAAACCGAGCTGGTTGAACTCGCCATCGAAGCCGCCACTGGTGAATTCGGGATTACCGATTTGGAACGCGCCTGCCCCGGTGTCAGCCGCGACATGATCCGGCTTCTGTTGCGCGATTTGAAGTCCGCCGGGCGAATCGAGTGTCTGGGTCGAGGACCGGGAGCAAAATGGCGAAAGAGGGTAATACTCTCAAAAGAGGGTAAGAAAGAGGGTAACAACCCAATTGAATAGGTAGCGAATCAAGTATCAACTTGCATGAGTGGCCACGCCTACACCGAAGACCAGCTTGTCGAGCAGCCCGCCATCGGGTTGTTCGCGGGGCTTGGCTTGGCCGTGGCAGGGCCGCCTCCCAATGCCGGCATTGCCGGCGACGAGGAACGGATATGACTTCGACTTTAGCCCGCTTCACGCAACTGATAACTTTGTTCGCGCTGACATTCGGGGCAAGCACCATGAAAGCTGACACAGTAACCGACAAAGCCCTCTTCGACTTTCAGGCCGCAACCCATTTGCCTGCCTGGGAAGAGGTAAACGACGATGTGATGGGCGGGGTTTCCACCAGCCATTTTGAGATGCTGACCAACGATTGCGCCGTTTTCAGCGGCACGGTTCGGCTGGAGAATAATGGCGGGTTTGCCTCCGTTCGCTCCGCGCCCGTGCGCGAGGATCTCACCGGCTTCACCGCATTCTTCCTGCGGGTTCGTGGGGATGGTTGCCGTTACAAATTCAGTGTGCGCACCGGGGCGGGTTTCGACACCCCGCTTTACCAATGCAGTTTCACGACGAAGCCAGGCGAGTGGGAGGAGCATCGGCTGGCGTTCAGCGACTTTGTCCCAACCTTCCGTGGCCGGGTGCTGAACGACGTGCCGCCGCTGAATCCCGCGAAGGTCAACTCGGTTGGCTTTCTCATTTCAGACAAGCAGGCCGGACCGTTTCGGCTGGAGATTGGCTGTATCAAAGCCTCGCCCCCGATGAAGCCGTGATTTGTCACTGAAAACCCATGCCTCACGCCTACACCGAAGACCAGTTGGTTGAACAACCCGCCATCGGGTTGTTCGTGGAGCTTGGGTGGCAGACGGTGGTGGCGATGGAAGAAATTTTTGGCGCTGGCGGCACACTAGGCCGCGATGCGAGCGGCGAAGTGGTCTTGGTGTCCCGGTTGCGCGCGGCATTGGAGCGGTTGAATCCGGCGTTGCCGCCGGAGGCCATCACCGCCGCCGTGGATGAATTGACCCGCGACCGTTCGGCCATGAGCCTGGAGGCGGCGAACCGCGAGGTGTATCTGCTGCTCAAGGAAGGCATCAAGGTGTCTGTGCCCGACCGGGAGCGCGGCGGGCAGCGTACGGAGCGGGTCCGCGTGATCGACTGGGAAAACCCGGTTGCGAATGATTTCCTGCTGGTCAGCCAGTTCAGCGTCACGGGTGCGCTCTACACCTGCCGGCCGGATTTGGTCGGATTCGTCAACGGCCTGCCGCTGGTGGTCATCGAGTTGAAAAAGCCCGGTGTGCCGGCGCGGGCGGCATTCGACGAGAACCTGACGCACTACAAAGCGGAGATTCCGCAGCTTTTTTGGTTCAACGCGCTGCTCATCGCCTCGAACGGCACGGACAGCCGTGTCGGCTCGCTCACGGCGGATTGGGAGCGGTTCTTCGAGTGGAAACGCATCGAGCGGGAGGATGAGCCGCGCCGGGTGTCGCTGGAGGTGATGTTGCGCGGAACGTGCGACCGGGTGCGGTTGCTCGACCTGGTGGAGAATTTCACGCTGTTCTCGGAGCACAAGGCGGGGCTGGTGAAGATCATCGCCCAAAATCATCAATACCTCGGCGTGAACAATACCATCGCTTCGATGCTGACCGCCCGCACGCTCGGTCACGGTCGCGGCGGGGTGTATTGGCAAACCCAAGGGTCAGGGAAAGCCTACTCGATGGTATTCTTCTCCCAGAAGGTGCTGCGCAAGATTCCCGGCAATTGGACATTTGTCGTTGGGACCGATCGCGTGGAACTGGACGATCAGATTGCCAGGACGTTCAAGGCCACGGGCGCGGTGAGCGAAGCCGAGGGCGATCAGTGCCATGCCGCCAGCGGGGCGCACCTGCGGGAGTTGCTGCGCGGGAATCACCGCTACGTCTTCACGCTCATCCACAAGTTCCAGACGCCCGAGATGCTCTGCGACCGGCCTGACGTCATTGTCCTGGCCGACGAGGCGCACCGCAGCCAATACGACACGCTGGCGTTGAACATGCGCGCCGCGTTGCCCAAGGCCATCTTCATCGCCTTCACCGGCACGCCGCTGATCGCGGGGGAGGAGCGGACGAAAGAGGTGTTTGGCGATTACGTCTCCATCTACGACTTCCAGCAATCCGTCGAGGACGGCGCGACTGTGCCGCTGTTCTACGAGAACCGCACGCCGGAGTTGCAGCTCGTGAACCCGGACCTGAACGAGGACATCTACAACCTGATCGAGGCGGCGGAACTCGATCCTGAACAGGAAGCGAAACTGGAACGGGAGTTGAGCCGGCAATATCACATTCTCACACGCGATGACCGGCTGGAGACGGTGGCGCAGGACATCGTGCGGCATTTTCTCGGGCGCGGCTTCATCGGCAAGGCGATGGTGGTCTCCATTGACAAGGCCACGGCGCTCAGGATGCACGACAAGGTGCGGAAACATTGGGAGATGGAAATTGCGGCGACCAGGAAGCAACTAAGCCACTACGACCTCCCGGCGGAGAGGAAGGCGGAATTGCTGGCGCGGCTGGAGGTGCTCCAGACGACCGACATGGCGCTGATCGTATCGCCGGGCCAAAACGAGATTCAGCAGATGCAAAAGCATGGCCTCGACATCGTGCCGCACCGGCAGCGGATGAACGACGAAGCCCTGGACGAAAAGTTCAAGGACACGGCCGATCCGCTGCGGATCGTATTCCTATGCGCCATGTGGTTGACGGGTTTTGATGCGCCGAGTTGCTCCACGGTCTATCTGGACAAGCCGATGCGGAATCACACGTTGATGCAGACCATCGCACGGGCCAATCGGGTGTTTCCCGGAAAGCACAGCGGCATGATCGTGGACTACGCCAATGTGTTCGTCTCGCTGGAGAAGGCGTTGGCCATATACGGTGCCGGCAAGGACGGCAAGAGCCCGGTGAAGGACAAGGCGAAGCTGGTTGCTGATTTGCGCAAAGCCGTGGACGCGGCGACGACCTTCTGCGCCCTACGCCAGGTTATTTTGCCCGCCATTGAGCAACTCGCCGCCGGCAGTCTGGCGCGGCTGCAGCGGATCGACGATGCCGTCGATGCGCTGATTTCGCCCGACCCGCTGCGGCGGGAATTTCTCGGGCACGTGCGGATCGTGGGGACGCTCTACGGCGCGGTGAAGCCCGACCCGGCGGCGCTGGAGTTCGTCAGCCGCGTCGCCTGTCTCACGGCCATTGCGGAGGCGATCCGGACAAAGCTCAATCCGAACCCGGCGAGCATCACGGAGGTCATGGGGGACATCGACAAATTGCTCGACGCCTCGATCACCGGCGTTGCCATGCCGGCCAGGCCGGGAGCGGTGATGGATTTGTCGAAGATCGATTTTGCGGCGTTGCGCAGTCAGTTCAAGGAATCCAAGCACAAGAACACCGACTTGGAAGTTCTCAAGGCCGCCATCCGCGCGATGCTGGAGCGCCTCATCAGCCTGAACAAGACCCGCGCCGATTTCGCGGAGAAGTTCGAGGAGCTGATTGAGAGCTACAACGCCGGCAGCCGGAACATAGAGGACTTGTTCGAGGAATTGCTGAAGTTGAGCCGCAACCTGAGCGCGGAGCAACAACGCCACATCCGCGAAAACATGAGCGAGGAGGAACTGGTAATCTTCGACATCCTGACGCGCCCCGCGCCCGAGCTGAGCGCCGACGAACGCGCCGAGGTTAAGAAAGTGTCCCGCGACCTGCTGAACCGACTCAAGCAACTGCTGGTGCTCAACTGGCGGCAGAAGGCGGCGGCACGTTCCCAGCTCAAACTGGCCATTGAGGACGTGCTCGACACGGGTTTGCCGCGCGCCTACGACAAACCCCTTTACGCGCAAAAGTGTTCCGCGCTTTTCGAGCACATCTTCGAGAGCTACCCCGAGCGTGGCGCCGGTGTTTACGCGATGGCAGTGTGAACCCTCTCCGTGTGAGGCCTCCCCGGCTGCCCGATCCCGATGGCGCCATGCGGTCCCGCTGGTGATGATCTTTGCGACTGGACTGGCGGGGAGGCGCTTTCCGAAAGGTGGGTCCTCAGGAGTTCCGCCACGGCAGGCATTCTGGTGGGCCGTGCGGTGGAGAGAATCCGGGCGGCGGGCTCCGGGTGGAAATGGAGCAACGGAGGGATGTTCCTGGCTCACACGAAGCCACGAAGCCACGAAGGGGGGAAGAACGTGGAGTTGCCAAAAACCCAAGGAGATTCGTGGCTGATAGTCGGTCCAAAGTGGGCCGGCCCCGAAATTCCGGCCATCGATTGGAATCTTCCACAAATCTCGCTGAATCAGAAAAATCGACTCAGCGACAGAGGCAGGGGATCGGACTCTGCGCTCTGGGCATCTGGACCTCCCTGCGGGAGGCGGATCGGCCGCGAATTCAGATCTCCGGTTTGGCCTGGGCGGACAGTTGGGCTGCCTGCTGGCGGATGGCGCGGAGGTCGAGTTTTCCTGTGCCCAGGTGGGGGAATTCATTCACATGGAAGAACTGGTCCGGGCGCGGTTTCCAGAGGTTGGGCAATTCTGCCTTGGAGAGGCCTTCCAGGCAGGTCTGCAAGGCTGCGGGGGTTAGTTTGTGCAGGACGACCAGGCGCTCCCCTTTTTTCTCGTCGGGCAGGCCGGTGACGACAAAGGTCTGGTCGGTGGTGCCGGCGATTTCGTGCAGCTTTTCCTCCACCTTGATGTGGGGAACCATCTCGCCGCCGATCTTGCTGAAACGGCTGAGGCGGTCGGTGATCTGGAGGAAGCCGTCCTCGTCGAGCATGGCGATGTCGCCGGTGGTGTACCAGCCGTCGTGGAGGACTTCGGCGGTTTTGTCGGGGCGACCCAGATAGCCGAGCATGACGTTGGGTCCGCGGACGAGGAGAAGGCCGGGCTGGCCGATGGGGAGGGGTTCGCGGGTGGCGGGATCGACGATGCGGACGCTCATTCCGGGCATGGGATGGCCGATGGTGCCGCGCTTGCCGCCGACCTGGCGGAACCCTGCGGAACGGTAATCCGTGGTATTGACGGTGACGGCCGGGGCACATTCGGTGCAGCCGTAGGCCTCGAAGGGGCGGATGCCGAACTTTTCCTCAAAGGCCGTTGCGAGGCGGTCCGGAAGTTTTTCGGCGCCGGTGAGAAGGAATCTCAAGCTGCCGAAGGCTTCGGGCGGGCAGGCCCGGAGGTAGAGTTGCAGGAAGGTGGGGGTGGCAAGCATGAAGGTGAGGGTATGCTGCGGAACGAGGGTGGTGATGGTCTTCGAATCGAGCGGATTGAAGTGGTAGGCGGTGCCCACGCCGAGCACCGCCGGGAGGCAGAGGGTGCCGGTGAAGCCGAAGGAGTGGAAGAACGGGAGAATACCGAGTGTGCGGTCGGCCGGGGTGAGGCGGAAGGCCTGATCCAGCTGCTGGACGTTGGAAGCGATGTTGTAGTGGGTCAGCATGACCCCCTTGGGCTCGCCGGTGCTGCCGCTGGAGAAGATGACGGTTGCCACATCGTCGAGCACAACCCTTCGCGAGCGGCCGAGGAACAGCTCCAGAAGCGGGGCCGGAAGGAGGCATGCCGCAAGCAGGGCGAGGGTCTTTTCAACAATCCCGGGCGCGGCGGCGACTTCTTCGAGGAATACCGTCCGGCAGGGGATTGTGAGTTTGGTGCGCTCCAGGAAGGTGCGGGAGGTGATGACGGTGGTGATGTGGCACTGGTTGATGCAGGAGTCCAGGGTTTCTGCGGAGACGGTGTAGTTGAGGTTCACCGGCACGCGGCCCATGAGGAGGGCGGCGAAGTTCACGAGGGCACCGGGGACGGATGGCGGCAGGAGCAGGCCGACCATTTCCTGGCCTTCCCAGGTTTTGCGAAGCCTGCGACCGAGAAAGACGGTGCGGACCAGAGCAGAGCCGAAGGAGACGGAGGGAGTCTGGGAATCCGCCATGGCAAACCGGAGCGGATGCCGCCGGGCAGTGCGGAGGAATGAGCGGTGGAGGAGGCTCATGTGCGGCTTGCGGTTCGGCCACGCGGCGGCGACGAGATCCTGCACCGCCTGCCGGACCTGCACCGGGGTGGAATCGGAGGGCATGGGGGTGCCGAAGCTGACGGTGACGGGATAGGGGATGCTCCGGGGCATCTTCCAGAGGAAGCGACCCTTCTCGAAGCTGAAGATGCTTCCCCAGACGCCATCCAGGGCCACGGGGATGATCGGGGCATCGACCCCCTTCATGATGCGCTCAAAGCCGCGCCGGAAGGGGAGCATCTGGCCGGTGCGGGTGATCTGGCCTTCGGCGAAGATGCAGACAATGTTACCGGCGCGGACGGATTCGCTGGCGAGGCGCAGGGCGGCGATCATCTCCCGGGGACGAAGTTCCGAGGAGATGGGGATGGCGCGGAGAACCTTTGCGAAGGGGCGGATCCAGGGCCGCTGATAGATTCCCTTGAAGATGAAGAACTGGATTTCGCGGTCGGTGGAGGCCAGAAGGAGGAGGGCATCCACAAAGGAGAGGTGGTTGCAGACGAGCAGGCCGCCACCCCGGGCAGGGATGTTTCCCCGGCCCTCGACGCGCAGCCGATAGACCGTGCGGGTGAAGACCCAGAGAACAAACCGCAGGAGGGCTTCGGGCAGGAGGATGAAGGCGTAAACAGCACCCGCCAGAGTGATCAGGCCGATGAAAAGGAAGATCTGGCAGGGATCCAGCTTCAGGGAGGTGAGCACAAAATGGGCGCCTGAGGCGAGGAAAACGCCGACGAATGAAAGCAGGTTGGCCATGGCCTGGATCTCCCCCTTTTTGTCCGGGTCAGGCCGGTGCTGGAGCAGGGCGGCGATGGGCACAATGAAGAAGCCCCCGGCAAAGCCGAGCAGGGCGAGCCGCACCACTGCGGATCCGAAGGTGAGTCCCGCTGGGGTGAGGGAGAGGGCCGCCACGCAAAGGCCAGCCGCACCCAGCGGCACGAGGCCATACTCGATCTTGCTGCCCGAAAGGTAGCCCGCCGCGACGCTGCCAGCCCCGATGCCCAGTGCCAGGGCGGCGCAGAGCTTCCCGATCTGGATCTCATCCACACGCAGGACGTCCGACCCATAGAAGAACAGGTTCAACAGCATGAGGGCGCCGATGAAGTTGAAAAAGGAATTGCCCGCCACAGCCAGCCGGAGGGGGCGGTCATTTTTGATTGAGGCAAGCCTGCCGAAGAGATCGGCCAGAAAGTTTGCCTGAAAACGCTTGGTGGGATTGGCGGCGGGGATCCGGGTGATGCCCAGGCTGGTGGCCAGACCCAGAAAAGACAGGACAATGAGCAGCAACCCGGACCAGCCGTGCCTGTCCTTGAAGTGGACCGAGAGGATGCCGGCGAAGACTGTGCCAAGGATGATGGCCATGAAGGTGCCCAGTTCCAGCAGGCCGTTGCCCCATGAGAGCTTGCCCGGTGGCAGCAACTCGGGAAGGCTCCCGTATTTGGAAGGCCCAAAAAAGGCGCTGTGGGTTCCCATGAGGAACACCGTGCAGAGCAGCAGCGGGATGCTCTGGCGGATCAACCCGACCAGCGCAAGGGACATCACGAAGACCTCGAAAATCTTCACCGCGATGGTGATGGTCCGCTTGCTGTGGCGGTCGGCCAGGAAGCCACCGGCCATGGAAAACAGGATGAACGGCAGGGCAAACAAGGCCCCCACCAGCTCCCCGATGCGGTGCTTCTCCGTGAGGGACATGCTCATGCCCACAATCAGGAACACCACCAGGTTTTTCAGGACGTTGTCGCTGAATGCCCCCTGGAACTGGGTGATGAACAGGCTCCAAAAGCCACGCAAACCGGGTTCCTGAGACGCTGCCGTATCGTGCTTCATGCGCACCATCATGCCATTGTCCCCGGAAATAGGATAATTGATTTTTCTGTTGATCCCATCGAATGGTTCGATGTGCCGGAGGATTTGAATTGCAGGGACCGGGCTCAGGGACAACTCTTTGGGGGAGGGGAGGACCGGTCCCTTCGGTTTTTTTGAATGTAAATGAACACAAGGAGGCCAGAGCAGATGACGGGATGGACGCGGGCGACCGGGTTGTGTCCGTTGGATGCACCCGTGGCTCGCCGCCCGCACGGCCCGCTCCGTGTGGCAAGCGCGAGGATTCCATGAACGATGCAGAACGGGACATGCTCAAGGAGCAACTTCGGGCCATGGCGGCGGGGCGGGGGGATGGGCTTGATCTGGACTCCCCGGAACGGTGGGTGATGGAGGGGATCAAGGATCCGGTGCCTTTCTTCCAGAACCTCGACAAGCTGATCCCCGGCGACAGCATTCTCTACTTTGAGGGTTGCGACATCAATCCGGAGGTGGTGCGATTTTACGAACAGAACAAGGCAGCCGGTGCGGTGTGCGTCACCCGCGACACCATCTTTCCCGTTCCGGAATGTTTTCACGTGGCGATGTCGGCCGGGGTCATCGAGCGCCTGGTTGAGTTGCTCAAGGGGAAGCCTGTTGAGGGGTGTTTCAATCATGTGAAGGCCTATCGGGAGGGGAGGCTGCTGTTCACGTTCCATGACGCGTTTGATGGGTCCCATTTCCTGGTTTCAAGCCGCGTTCCCGGGGAGTCCGTCGAGGCGTTCGGGTTGGCCATCGGGGCAACGGCCCGCCGGGAACAGAACATCAACAAGCGGGATCCGGCGGTGCTCTCTCGGGTCCTCCATGCACTGGAGCACCCCGGGGAACTCCGGGCGAACTGGCCATGGTGGAAAAAGCTGCTGTTCTTCTGGAAGAGGTGAGACAGGGGGCGGATGTCATTCAAAGCGGGCGGGGTGGATTCGGTTGACCTGGAAGAATCCTTATCCTGCAGGGCATGACTCCTCCGCGAGGGCGACGTGTCCTGGGCGGCAATCGTGGAGGAGATATGGTTGCGTCTTCAGCCAGCTTTATCAGCCGGTGCCCATCTGCCGGCCCATCGGGCCAGATGTGTGCATGGCGGGCCGGAGCAGGATTGACCAGTTTTAATGACACATCTGCAGAATCCTCACCTGGAACCTGCCAGCATAATTGATTCCGATTTCCCCTAGACTTCGGGAAGCACCTACACGAGGTTCACGCGGTATCCATACGATTTTATGCAAAATAATAGCGACATTGTCAGGCGATTCATCACGGAGGTTCTGAACGGGGGAAACATTGATTCTGCGGGGGAGTTCTTCCGGGATGACATGGTGGAGCAGGTTCCGTTTCCCGGCCAGGGACCCGGGCTCAGCGGCTTGAAGGATGTCCTGCGGGGTATGCGAACCGCGTTTCCAGACATGCAGTGGACAATCGAGGAGCAGATTGCCGAGGGGGGCAAGGTGGTTACCCGGTTCGAATGGACTGGCACGCACCGTGGCGATTTTCTGGGCGTGCCCGCCACGGGGCGATCTGTGAAGGTTTGGGGCATCGTGATAGACCGCCTCGAGGCCGGGAAGATCAAGGACACCCGCATCATCATGGACACGCTGGGTTTGATGATGCAACTGGGCGTTGTTCCGCCGCCGGGAATGTAAACGGGCATGGTCCGGCCCAAATAGCCTGACAACCGACTATTGCGGTTGCAGGGGTATCGCCCGCCCGGTTGAGGTTCCCAAGGGGAAGCTGGAAGAGGTAAGGTCGGGGGGTGTTTCAAACCGAGTGGGGTGGATTCGGGTGGTTCCGAACAAACAGAGGGCTGAAAGCCCGATTCATCGGTTCCGCGAACGAACCCGGAAATGAAACCGGGCTTTCAGCCCTCCAACAATATGGATGCCCAAATCCTATGGCGGTGCCATAGGCTGGAATGGGGCCGGGCCGGTGGCCCTCGAACAAGGCCGGGCCGGGGCGGGTCCCTTGCAGAAAGGGGATTCACGGTCTATGTTGCGACACAATTCCGGTCAGGGCGGTGCGGTCGCACCCGGCCCGTGGACTCCGGGTTGTTACGTGGAAAAACATAGAAGACAAAACAGAATGATCACCAGACGCGAGGCTTTGAAGCAGACAGCGGCGGTGCTGGCCATGGCGGCCACCCTGCCCATACAGGCACAACCCACCCCGGCCCCGGCACCCACCGGGCCGTTCACCCTGCCCCCGCTCCCCTATCCGGTGGATGCCCTGGAGCCTTATATCGATGCCCGGACGATGGAGATCCATCATGGCAAGCATCATGCCACCTACGTCACGAACCTGAACAAGGCGGTTGCCGATTTTCCGGACCTGAAGCAGAAGACCGTTGAGGAACTGCTCGCCAGCCAGGCGACCCTGCCGGAAAAGATCCGGGCGGCGGTGCGGAACAGTGGTGGCGGCCATTTCAACCACTCCCTTTTCTGGCAGATGCTCAAGAAGAACGGCGGCGGCCAGCCGCAGGGGGAATTGGCAAAGGCGATTGATGCCTCCTTTGGCAGCTATCCGGCGTTCAAGGACAAGTTCACCGAGGCGGCCACGAAGGTCTTCGGCAGCGGCTGGGCCTGGCTCGCTCTTTCTGGCAAGACCCTGAAGATCGAATCCATGCCCAACCAGGATGCCCCGATTGTGACCGGGCTGCAGCCGATTCTGGGGCTGGATGTGTGGGAGCACGCCTATTACCTGAAATACCAGAACCGGCGCCCTGAATACATCGCGGCGTGGTTCAACGTGGTAAACTGGGATTTCGCCTCGGAACGATTCTCGAAGCTGCAATCCTGATCCATTCAGGAGCCAGCCCCGGTGGTCCCAATCAGGCGATTGGGCCACCGGTTTTTTTGGGGCCGCACCGGTTGCGGGGCGGCCCCACGGGACGGGGGGAGACGGTCTGACCGGTTGTCAGATGTCGCAAATTTGAATGGCCTGCTTCAGGGAGACCAGCGGGGTGCGGCGGGGAATGAATTCCTGGGCTACAAAGCCCTTGAAGCCGGTGGCGACAATGGCCTTCATCACGGCCGGGTAATAGATCTCCTGGGTGTCATCAATTTCGGCCCGTCCCGGAACGCCGCCGGTATGGTAGTGGCCGAAATACTGGTTGTTCTCCTTGATGGTATCGATGACATCGCCATCCATGATCTGCATGTGGAAGATGTCGTAGAGGAGCTTGAAGCGTTCGGAGCCAACCTTCTTGCAAAGATCCACACCCCAGGCGCTGTGGTCGCACATGTAATCCTTGTGGCTGCGCTTGCTGTTGAGCAGCTCCATGATGATGGTCACACCGTGTTTTTCGGCGATGGGTGTGATGCGCTTGAGGCCGATGGCGCAGTTTTCGAGCCCCTCGGCGTCGCTCATGCCTTTGCGGTTGCCGGAGAAGCAGATGATGTTGGGATAGCCGTGTTCGGCGACGAACGGGGTGGTTTCCTCAAAGAACTTCACGATTTTGTCGTGGTTTTCCTTGCGGTTCAGCCCCTCCGTGATTCCTCCCGGCACGCCACTCACCATGCTGCAGACGAGGCCGTGCTTCTTCATCGTGGGGAAGTCCTTCACATCGAGCAGGTCGATGGCCTTGATGCCCATCTCCTTGACGGCGACGCAGAATTCCTCGAGGGGAATGCCGCCGTAACACCATTTGCAGACGGAGTGGTTGATTTTGCCCTTCAATCCTGGCGCAGCGGTCTGGGCGCTGGCGGAAATATTGGAGGCGGCAGCAAGCAGCGCGGCGCTGCCGGCGATGCGGCCAATGGCGGTGCGTCGGGTCAGGTTCCGTTTCATGCCCTCAGATTACACCAGCCGGTTTCATGCGCCAACGATTTTTCGGGAATCGTGCTGGCGCAGGGCACGGCACGGACGATAGCCCGAGCCGGATATTATCCGCAGATTTCGCAGATTACCGCAGATGGGGAAGACGGGTCTGGCCGGGATCTGCCCACATCTGCGGCATCTGCGAATGACCTCTCGGGGATCGGTTATCGCAGGAGATCCGCAGATGGGGGTCCGTTCGCGGAAGGGTTTGCAGTTGTGCAAACTAGGCTTTTTCAGAAATGTTTCTGCGGATGACCTCGCTTGTGGTTCAATGCTTTTGCGGGGGGCAAGGCTGCCGTGTCGCACCGCTTCGGAGTCTGACAATGCTTGTTCACTCTCGATTGACCTAACCCCTTCACTTTCTCTTCTTCAGTTTCGGCATCGAAGGCGGATCCCCTACCTGGTGTTCAACCCAACTTTCCAAAAGCTCCTGTCCTCCGCCCACATGTTTCACCAAACTCGATATGGGTACCCACGCATCTACTTCTTTGATGTATTCCGCCTGGTCGGCAAAGGACTCCCGCCTAGGCACCGGCCGACTGGTTAGTGCCACCACAACTTTGCTATACACCTGCGCATAATATGCGCGACATAAATCTTCTGCGCTCCTTATTCCACAGGGCTTTCCTCTGGGTCTGACGTTTTCAGTTTTGTCTGGAAGGTAGGTCTTCTGCACCCATTTCTTGCATTCAGGGCAGTTTT
>CAIWMU010000117.1 GCA_903913865.1 uncultured Verrucomicrobia subdivision 3 bacterium | reverse complement strand
TCATGCGCCTTGAAGGACCGTCTCGGCGCCGAGTGGACCACCAAACCCTCGGCACGCCGCCTTCCTTGCAGGGCTGGGCAAAAACCGCCTCAAAGGCAGGTTCTCAGCCACCATGCCCAATTCCAGATGAATCGGCCCTGGGGCGAATGGACGCATGAGCCACTTCGGACTTGCTGAGGGGTTGCCCAGTGAGGGGGTGGACAGCCTCGCACGGGATGCGAACGGCCGGATCTGGGCAGGCACGGGGTCGGGGCTGGCGGTGTTTCGAGGCGGGCAATTTGTCCCGGTGCCGGAATTGGGTGGATCGGCGCTCGCATTTTTCTCAGATCACAGGGGTAGCTTGTGGCTTGGTCAGGTCTCACGGCTTACTTGCCTGCGTGACGCAACGAATGTCACGACCTATTATGCAGCCGACAGACGATATCTGGACATCCGGAGCATCGCGGAGGACCGGGATGGCCGTATCTGGACGGCCGTTTTCCAAAGCGGCCTGTGGCAGGTGCAGGGAACGAACCTGGTTTTAATGAATTCACAAATAGGACTTCCTCGATCTGATGTGCGATCCCTGCTTTGTGACCGCGAGGGCAGCCTCTGGATTGGCACGCTGTTCGGCGGGTTGTTTCGGTGGGATGGCAAACGGTTGCAGCACTATCTGATGGTGGATGGATTGCCGGACGACTCCATCATTGGCATCGCCGAAGACGACAAGGCCAATCTGTGGATCAGCTCCGGCAATGGCATCTTCGGCTGTTCGTCCAGGCAGTTGGCCGACTACGAACGCGGTCGCAGTCCCAAAATAGCCTGCTGGCAGCTGGGGGCAGCCGACGGGCTTGCAAACCGTGGTTGTTCCGGTGGAGGCCAGCCGGTGATCGTGCGCTCCGCCGATGGCCCCTTTGTGGTTGCGAACATGGTCGGAGCGGCGAGGTTTGACCCTGCAGTGGTGACGCGGGTGGAATCGCCGACCAATATCTTCGTGGAAGCCGTTCTGGGGGATGGCTTGGAACTGTATCCCCGGAATTCGAAATTCCGTGTGTCCACCAGCACCCGGCGGATCGAATTTCGTTACACCGCGCCGGAACTCGGTTCGCCAAAACTGCTCCGGTTTCGCCATCGACTCGAAGGTCTGGATCAAGACTGGGTGGACGCGGGAACTGAGCGATCGGTCAGCTACACCAAATTGTTGGGCGGAGAATATCAGTTTCGTGTCCTTGTGAGCGGTGGTGATGGAGCCTGGCACGAGAGCGGTTCAAGGGTGACGTTGCTGGTGGTTCCCCATCTTTGGGAGCGGCCATCCTTGCAGTTCGCGGCACTCGTGTGCTTCATGGCCGCGATTTCCGGGCGCATCCTGGTGAATCAAAGGCGGAAAATGAAGCTGCGCCTGGAACGGCTGGAGATGCTGCACGCGGTGGAGAAGGAGCGCAGCCGGATCGCCCGCGACATCCATGATCAACTCGGTGCCAGCCTGACCCAGATCGCGATCATGAGCGAGACTCCGCTGGCGGGAGCAACGGAGCCGGTGGCGTCGCAATTCAATCGAATTGCCAACAAGGCACGCGCGGTGGTGCAAAACCTGAACGAAATTGTCTGGGCTGTGAATCCGCTGAACGACAACCTGCCGAAGCTGCTCGATTACATCTGCAGCATGAGTGCGGAACTGTGCGAGTCCGCAGGCTTGCGCTGCTGGCACGAGGTGCCAACCGGTTTCCCTCCGAGGCCCTTGAGGGTGGATTTCCGGCACAACCTGGTGCTCGCCGCCCGCGAAGCCATCAACAACGCCATCAAACACGCAGACGCGTCCCAGGTTTGGGTGCGGGTGTCGGTGAAGGATGACCGATTTCTGGTGGAGGTGGAGGATAACGGACGTGGATTTGATGTTGAACACCGGCGCGAATCCGGGAACGGATTGAAGAATATTCAAATCCGGTTGGAACAAATCGGTGGACGAGCTGAAGTGACCAGCCAACCGGGTCATGGAACCAAGATCACTTTTCGCGCAAACCTTGCCCAGGGTTGACCGGTTATTTCCAATACTTGTTGCCGCTCATCCAAAGCAGTAACTTCCCTACCGCCGTGAGCAAAACCATAAAAGTCAGCATCGTCGAGGATGAGGCCGACCTTCGACGCGAGTTGGAGGGATTAATAAATGGTGCTGAAGGTTTCCGTTGCCTCGCCGCTTACCCGAATGCCCAGACGGCCCTGACCTCCCTGCCCGGGAATGCTCCGGACCTCGTCCTGATGGACATCAATCTGCCCGGTCTGTCGGGCATTGATTGCGTGCGCAAGCTGAGGGATGCGCAATTCACGGTGCCCATCGTAATCTTCACGGTTTACGAGGACAGCGATGCCCTCTTCAAGTCCCTGATGGCCGGGGCGAACGGCTATCTCCTGAAACGCACCCCGAGAGCGAAATTGCTCGAGGCTCTCCGGGAAATCTACGAAGGCGGAGCGCCGATGTCTCGGAGCATCGCGCGGAAAGTCGTCGATTTTTTCCATCAGCTCAGTCAGTTGCCCCCGGCCGTGGTGACATCCCCGGAGCTTCGATCCCTCACCCCGCGCGAGCAGGAAATCCTTGCGAGCCTGGCCCGGGGAAAGTCTTACAAGGAAATTGCGGTTGAGTGTGCCATCAGCGGCGATACGGTGCGCAAGCACATGGGCCGCATCTACGAAAAGCTGCACGTCCATTCCCGCACCGAGGCGATCCTAAAGTATCTCGGCCGGTAGGGCTTTCCAGTTCCGGCTTCAGGCGGATTCCGGCCAGTCCGCCCCCCCTAGAATGTGCCATAGACCTGTTCCAAGGGGAATGGCACTCTGCTTCCATTCCATATGAAATTCATTTCATCTCATGCGAGCGGGGCGTTGGCAGGCGGTTTTGTGCGTCGCCCGTCCCTCAACCAAAACCTTAACCAACCAGATACATCCATGAAAACAACCCTTAAACGTGTGTTCCTGACCGGCGCATTTATCGCTGCGAGCACCGCGCCGCTGATTGCGGCAAATATCACCTATGTCGGAGTGGCAGCAAACGACGATGCCGGTCCTTATGCAAATCAGGTCGTCAATTGGCGGACTGTTGCCCAGGCGAAGAGCCTCGATTTGGATCTCAACGGCGTCTATGGCAGTTTCGGCTCCGCCGTTTGGGGCGACGGTGTTGTGAATTCCAAACTGACGGACCAGGGCACCGGGTTGTTCACAGGGCAAAACGGGCCTGGGGTTGTTGGATGGAGTCTGGTGAACCAAACGGTCAATCCCGACCTCGGGATCGGCCTGCAAAACTTCCAGCACGCCGCCTATGTTCAGATCGACAATCCGACGGCACCCGGGTTGATCACGCCGGGGCTTGCGTCAATCAGCCCCGGAAATGGCACTGTGACCATTCAGCTGGAAGGGGACACCACAAACTATGTCGGCCGGACTTTGCGTCTTGGCGTCATGTGGGACTATCAGGAACCGGGAGCCGTGAACGATGTGAGCAAGCAGTTCGATGTTGCACAGACCTCGGGTGCGGGTTCCGGATTTGCCACTGTGACGACTCCTGACACCCGGACCCGGCAACCAAAGTTATATTTCTTCGACATCACTTCGATCACAAACGGCGACCAGTTCACCATCACAGGTTACATGAATCCAGCCACAACTGGCAGTGGCGGTCTGGCGTCGATTGGAACCATTACGATGGATCTTTCGCTGCCTCCGGGATCCTTCCCTCAGATCGTCACCCAGCCGATTGGCTCGACGAACAGTGCAGGTGACAACTACACCTTCGTTGCCGGAGTGACTGGAGCCGCGCCCTTGACGAATTCATGGACCAGAAACGGCAACCCCATCGCCGGTGCCACGAACAGTTCTTTTCCCCTGCTCAACGTCACCACCGCTGACTCCGGGACGTATCGTTTTATCGCGCGCAACCAATACGGCTCTGTGACCAGCGCGCCTGCGATATTGCTGGTGAACTACCAGCCGCCACGCTTTGGCTCGCAGCCTGCGGGCGGCCATCGCACAGTGGGTGACACCTTTACGCTGACGGCAAGCGCGAGCGGTTCCCCCGTGCTGACCTATCAATGGATCAAAGATGGCGTGCCGGTTGCCGGAGCCACGAATGCCTCGCTCGTATTCACCACGCTCGCACTGGCCGATTCCGGCACTTACAATCTCGTCGCGAACAACACCGGCAATTCTGTGACCAGCAGTCCGGCCATTTTGACAGTGGAACCAGTGCACCCCATCTATGCCAACCTCCGCCATGACTACTCTTTGAATGGCACGGGCGCAACGGCGCTGTTCACCAATGCGAACGGTGTCTGGGCCGTCATGAATGATGAGGATTTCAACCCGCTCAACGCCAGCGCAGGCGGTTTGCTCACCGTCAAGACCGGTCAGGGTGGCAGCGGCATCGAGGCTTATGGAGGCACGGAGTTCTTGAACAACGGAAGTGACATTCCGATTGGAGAGTTTCCCATGATTGGCGATTCTCAGTTGTTCAATGCCGGCGCAGTCCCCCGTTCGGATGGCGTGGCTCTCCACCCGGGGTTGTCAACGACATGGGGCGGCGGGTGGGTGGCGATGACATCCCCGCGTTTGCTGGTCAAGTTCACCGCAGCCACCACACTGGCGAACCTTGGTATCGGTTACCGCATCCATGTTGTTAACGCCAACGGTGCCAATGATGGCGTGGTCTATTCGCTGGCCAACAACGCGGGGGCAGTGCTGGCCACGAATCTCGTCGCTCCGGGTGCAAAAAGCAGCGTCATTGCTGCCGCAAACCCGATCGGGACTTTGGCCGCAGGGCAGAGCGTTTACCTGACGATTGGTGATAACCAGAACCTGTCCGGCGATGAAACCTTCCTCACGCTTACTTTGGAGAACCTGGCTGAAGCCATTGTGCCTCCAACCGTCTCGGCCGGTCTCTCAGGTGATCAATTGACGCTTACCTGGCCATCCAGCTATTACCAATACACTCTTGAAGGGGCAGTTTCGCTCACAAGCCCGGTGTGGACGGTGGTTCCCGGGCAGGCAGGAACGAGTGCGACCGTCACGGCCAGTGGTCCGGAACAATACTTCCGTCTCCGATATAACCACTATTAAGCTGCAAGGCTATCTCGGTTCCAACAGCGGTCGGTGATGGTGCAACTCGCGCCATCACCGACCCGGTTTTTGGAGGAGGCCTGGAGCAGATAGGCGTTTATCATTTGGGGCTCCCCTCGTGTCGGGCGGGTTGATCCCCGGACGCCATGTGGTCCATGTGCAGCACTGGAAATCAGGCCAGCATCGTAATGAAACGAGCACTTGCGTGTTACTGCTTGCGGATGAGCATAGTGTGGATATTGGTCGAACCCATTTGATTGGGAATGGATTGAAAAATGTCCCGATTACCGGCTTTGATTATCATTAAAGAAGAAAGACAACGGTTTGCTGTCAGTGGCGAACCGGAGTCCCGCTCCCGGGTTAAACGGAATTTCATGCTTATGAACCAAACGCAAATGGCTGACGGGGTGAAAGTTTGCACGCCAAACCGGCCTCGGGTCGCCCGGATCAAAAGACTTTTGGGAGGCTTGTTTCTCTTTGTTCTGACCGTTCTCCCTTCACCATCGGCAACCATTCTATTCAAAGGTGTTGTGGCGAATGGCAGTGCCGACATCTTTACCAATGAGGTTGTCCAGTGGAGGACTGCGTCAAAGGCCAAAAGCATGGACATTGACGGTGACAACATTTACGGCAGTTTCGGCGCGATTATCTGGGGGGATGGGGCCAACCACGGGTCCGGTGGCGCAGTCATTCCGGCGGGAAGATACTTTCTGGCTGGCACGAACAGTCCAGGCTCATTGGGTTGGTCGTTCGTGGGGCAGTCTGTGAATCCGGATCTCGGACTTGGTGTTGCGAGTTTCTCCAAGGCCAACTATGTGCAAATCAACAATCTGGCGGGCTCCGCGCTTTTGTTTCCCGCCGTGAGTTCAATCAGTTCCGGAAGCGGGAATCTCACCCTTCAGTTTAACGGTTCCGCCTACGACTACACGAACCGAACCCTCCGTCTTGGCATGATGATGGGTTACCAGGAGCCGACCGCGACCATGGACCAGAACAAGTTAATCACCGTCGTGCAGACTGCGGGTGCGGGTGGTGGCTCCGCATCGACGACCACGCTTCCATTCACCGCGATGCCCCGCATGTATTTCTTCGATATCAACGGCATCCGCGACGGTGACCAGGTCACTGTGACCTGTCATGCCAGCACTGACGGCACGGGTGCCGGCAGTCTGGCCTCATTGGGAACGATCTGCCTCGATCTGTCCCCCGCAGGCTCTGTAGTCGCAAGTGCGCCGACAATAACAAGCGGACTAACGGTCACCCCTTCCACCCCTGTTCCCTCGGGAGCCTCCCTGACTCTCTCAGTGGGCGCGTCCGGTTCGGTCCCGCTCACCCACCTGTGGCGCAAGGGCGGGGTGGTCATTACGAACACGGGTGAGGTTGTGTCGGCGACTTTTCAGAGTGTGACCACAAGTCAATCCGTCGACTATGATGTGGTCGTGACAAATATCGCCGGGGCGACCACCAGTTCTGTGGTTTCCGTTACGGTTTTGATGCCATCCGACGGCGTGACGCAAGCCAGATACCGGCTTGGCGATGACGATCCCGGTGCAGTGGCCGGCAGCGCGGGCAGGGCGACGACAGAAGATGTCGCCGGCGGTCTCCGCCTGACGAAGACCGGCACGCCGGTTTATGGTTCGAATGTTTCAAACGGAGGCAGCAATCCATGCATGTCGTTCAACGGGACAAGCTATTACCAGACGAACGGGGCTGGCGTCAGCGCGCTCACCGCCAATCTTGATCTGAACAATTTCAGCATGTCCTGCGATGCCTATTTCACCTCATTCACCTCCGGTTCCGGCCCCTTCAGCATGCCTGTGAGTCTCGGCAACAACTCAGGAGGGATCAGCATCCTGCAGCAGAATGGCTATTGGTGGATTTACCACATGGGCAGCGGCTCACTGGGCTATCAGGGGCCTGCGATTTCATCGAACAGCTGGGCCCATGTTGAACTGGTCCGGAAAAACTACGGAGCCGGCGTGCAAACGCGCATGTTCCTGAATGGCTCGCCGGTGGCGGTGCTCACCAACAATGGCTCCTTCGTGCCGCCACAGAATTTTCTCACGATCGGTGCCAACCAGAAGGGTGCGACGCCGGGAGATGTGGAGGGGCGTTTCAGCGGTCAGATTGACAACGTGGTCATCGCAAATCTGAGCGCGGTTTCGGTCCGTGGCATCAGCGTTTCCCCTTCGACCACGGTTGTCCAGGGTGGAACGTTTACTTTCACAGCGACAGCGCAGGGAAATCACCCACTGACCTATCTGTGGCGGCACAACGGAACGATCATCAACAACTCCGGCACAAACGAATTGGCTGTGTTCAGCCTGGCGCAGACCAATCAATCCGGCACTTATGACCTGGTCGTTACAAATGTGTTCGGAAGTGCAACCAGTTCGCCGGTGAATGTGACGGTGGTGGTGCCTGGCACCAACATCACCACATTCGGGTTGATGCTCAACGAAATGGTGGACCGTGACCGGATGGCCATGTATCCCACCGGTGCCTACATCTCCCGTCTGGTCTCCAGCACCGATCCCCGTGATCCGGGGGCTTCCCTGACCGGAAGCCCGGCGGGCTATAAGAACGTCGATTGGTCGAATTTCCGCCGCTGGGAAAGGAACGGCGGACGCAAGGAATGGGTGTTGATTGATGTGCCGGGCCCGGGTGTTTTGACGCGCTGGTGGAGCGGTGGCTACCCCGAACTCGCCAATTGCCGCATTTATCTGGACAACTCCGACACGCCCATTTTCACAGGAAATCCCAGTCTGAGCGAACTGGTGACCAACCAATTCGCCGGGCTTTTCGGATCGGCTCTCGCATTCGAGGCGGCTCGTGGGATCGACAGCTATGCGCCTATTCCGTTTCAGCAGAGGCTCAAGATAACCTGGGATGGTTCCAATCCTCACGGGGCCGGCAACCCGGATGGCACTCCGCCATCCCCCGTGGACGACACGACGGGCGGACTGTGGTTCAACATCGAATATCGCCAATACACCAACGGCACGGTGTTGCAGAGCTACACCGCTTCCGACCCGGTGCAAAACGTCCTGGAGTTGCAGACAGCCAACACCCGTCTGAATAGCCCTCACCTCACTGGCAACGTGAGCCAAAGCACGACAAATGCCGCAGCCCTTGTCTCAGGGCAGACACTTGCCCGCACACTCACCGGCCCGGGGGCGATTCGGCGGTTGCGCGTCAATGTCGTCGGCCCCGACCAGATGGCGGCTCTCACCAACATCTGGATTGAACTTCGTTTCGACGGCTACCGCACCGCCCGGGTGCCAGTCGGGCCGTTCTTCGGCAACGGACGCAGTTCGAGAGCGTCAGACCCGTTGAATGAATGCACGGGCTACATGTATTCGGTGGCTGCAAGCAACGAATTGAGCTGCCTCTGGGTGATGCCTTTCGAAACCTCCGCCGAAGTCCGGCTGGTAAACCGGGGCAGCCAAACGGTGACCGCCACCCTCCAGATGGATGCCGGTGCATGGACCTGGGATGCACGCTCCATGTATTACCATGCCGAGTTTCGGCAGGAGGACGGCATAAAGGTCGAGCCGGCGGACCGTGGCAACAACTCCGAAGGGGAGGCGATGTGGAACTTCTGCAACCTGCGTGGGCGTGGCCTCCTCGTGGCCGATACACTCTCCGTGCGCAACAATACTGCGGGATGGTGGGGGGAGGGTGATGAGAAGATTTATGTCGATGACGACACGTATCCCTCCTTCAGCGGCACGGGCACCGAGGATTACTACGGTTACGCCTGGGGTAATCCGGCGCTCTTTGAACGGCGTTTTGTCGCCCAGCCGATCAGCCTTGCACAACAGCCGGGCGGCGCGGCCCAGCGGGTCACCGTCCAATCACGACTGCGCCTGCTTGATACCGTTCCCTTCACGCGCCGATTGCGCTTCGACATGGAGGTTTGGGACACTCAAACCGGCACGCTGGATTATCAGGCCGTCACCCACTGGTATGGCACCCCGGGCAGCGTGGCGCTCCGGCCGGTGGCAGATCTCGGGCTTGATTTCAAAACCGGGGCGACAGGCCAGACGTCCCTGCAAGCCGGTGTGCCGGATTCAGGGGGCACCGGTCACTGGAACTACTTCGCTGGTTCCCACGCGAACCCGGCGGCAGCGGGTGCCGTCCTGACGCCGCTCACGATCGGCCCTGTTGGCAACACCGGACACACGGCATATGGCGGGGGGCAGGCGATGACCGGGGTTCCGTCAGCCAACCTTCCGGCGATCGGACGGACCTGGATCATGACCGGGGCTTCGGCAAATGTTGGCATCCAAAACGGGCCGGGGTATCACGAACTGGATCTTCACCCCGGGCAGGGTGCGGTCGGGAGCACAAACCAGCCGCCATTTGCAATCGCCCGCTGGACCTGCGGAACGAACATCGCAAAAGCCGGGTGGATTGAGGGCAGCCTTCGCAATCTCGCCGGAAGCGGTGACAGCGTGGACTTCGCGATATTTCACAACGGTGTCGCAATCTACAATCGGACATCGGGGAGCAACAAACTCGCGGATACCGCCTTAATGCTCTCCCGCATCTTCAATGCCGGTGACACTGTTGATTTCGTGGTCGGGAACAAGGGGGCGGCCAATGCACTTGGGGATGAGACGACGATTCGCGCCGTGATATCTCTGCCTGATGTGGAAACAAACAACGCCGACGGTGGAGGAGCTTTCATTGGCACCACCAACACGTTCCCGTATGCCACGATCAGGAATGTTGCCATCACCAACATCGACTCTGCAACCCTGCTGGATCAGGTATCTTCGCCGAATGGTTTCCCGCTTTCCATTGTCGGGGTCAGCACAACGAACACGGGGGCGAGCGTCAGTTTTGCAGGTGGATTCATCACCTACGTCCCGCCGCCGGATTTTGTGGGGGTCGGATCCTTTCAATTTGTCGTTAGTGACGGCCATGGCAGCCTTGCTGTCGGTTCGGTGTCGGTCGCGGTGGGGAGCGGGGACACGGGACCAGACTTCAACCGCTTGCAGATCGTCTCATCAGGCCAGCAGTTCCTTATCTCATTTCAAGGGATTCCGCTCCGCAACTGCGTGCTCGAGGGCACGACGAATCTGGCCGGGGGCACATGGATCCCGATCAAAACGACCACACTGGACGAGAATGGCAGCATCCACCTCCAACCGATCGACAGCGGCGACGCTGCCATGTTTTTTCGATTACGAATGCTCTGATCCCCCCCAGAATGTGCCATAGGCAGGTTGCAGAGATTCTGAGACGCTGTTCGCAGTCCCAATTCCCGCACTCATCTACCAATGAAGGATAAGGTGGTTGCGCGGCGTTGGAGAAATCAACAAGCAATACCAGAAGTAGCAAGCAGCAACAAACAACAGGCCAGTTAAAGACATGAAGACACCAACCAATCCCAAATTGAGGACACTCGCATCAGTGTTCGGGGCGATGTCCGTGATCGCCATGACTCAAGCCCAAGTCCATGCAGGAGGCGCAGCAGTCGCGCGCTGGAACCTGGGCGAACAGGATTCCGGAGCCGCTGCCGGAAACATCGGTAATTCGACCACCACCGATGCGATTACGACGCCCGGCAATGACCTGATTCAAACGGGATCCCCCACATACGACGCCAATGTTCCAGCAGGGGGAAGCAGCTTGTCCATGGGTTTCACCGGTGGCTCCTACTATAGAAGCGATGCCGTCGAGGCGTTGACGTCTAATTTTGATTACGACAATTTCGGATTGTCGTTCGATTGTTACCCGACCGGGAATCCCGGCTACAATACCCCGGTCAGCATGGGCTTGTATGGCCAGAGAAGCTCGTTCTTTTTCTTCGAATCCGGCACTTGGAGATACAACATGAATGGCGGTGGAGCTGTGACATTGGGGGCGGGAACATTGAATGCGTGGACCCACTGCGAATTCCGCCGCGTGATGGGCACGAACTACTGGTATCTCAATGGCACGCAAGTGGGACCTGTGGGCAACACCACCGTGCCCGGCGGGACCTTTGCCCCAGTGGTTTGCATCGGGGGAATTGCGAAGGGGGCAAATGGAGCTTTTGATGCTCCTGGTGGCGATTGGCAGGGTTATGTGGACAACGTGGTGATCACGAATCTCAACCTGGGCAATCCGCCGGTGATTTCGAGCTTTGCCGCGTCGCCGACGAAGATCTATGCGGGCAATTCAATCATCCTGAACGCCGCTGTCTCGGGCGACAGCGCCGGTCGTGGATACATTCTTCGGACCAACGGCGTTACACTCGCCACGCCTTCGAGTCTTCCCTACTTCATCAACGGCGCAACGACAAACTACAACGGGAACTATGACCTCATTGTCACCAATAACTACGGTGCGGCGACAAGTTCCATTGTGGTGGTTTCGGTTCTGCCTTCAGGTGGTGCGGATGTGTTGAAGCTGCGCATGGGCGACAACGATCCGGGTGCGGTGGCGGGCAACACCGGCAATGCCCAGACCATTGAGGCCATTCTCGGGAACAATTTCGATCTGTCCGGAAACCCGGTGTATAGCAACAACGTCCCTGCTGGTGGTGGCGCTCTCTCCGTGGCGTTTGATGGCGGAAGCTACTATCGCAATACCACGCTCACCAACTTCCTCGCTGGTTTGGACCAAAACAACTACAGCCTCTCGTTTGATATCAACCCCACGGCACTTGGTGGTAACGGCTTCAGCTTCCCGCTCACGATTGGCAGGAACGGCGGGGGCATGGGCCTCGTGGAGATCGGCGGCAGCTGGCAGTTTTACCGGATGGGAGTGGGTGGTGTGTTGCTGACAGACCAGATTCCTTTGAATCAATGGACCCACTTCGAGATTCAGCGCCGCGACTTCGACGGCACAGTGCGAATCCGCTGCTTCGTGAATGGCAAGGATCAGAATTTCCAAAGCACAACCTACTCGGTTGCGGGCCCGATACTAACGGTTGGCGGCAACACCGTGGGCGACGGCGTGGGCACGGAAGGGCTCTTCACCGGCATGATTGACAACCTGGTCATCCACAACTATTCAATTGGCGCGCTGCCGGCAATCATCTCCGGGCCCACGTCCACGCCAGGAAACACAGTCGCAATCAACCAGGCTCTGACTCTGAGCGTAACCATGTCTGGAGGCACGCCCGCGACGTATTTCTGGAAGCGCAACGGCACCACCATCGCCACGCAGGTGACCAACAACACCTCGACGGTGACATTCCCCGCTCCGGTGATTGCGGGCGCCTACAGTGTCGTGGTCAGCAACAGTCCTGCAGGTGTGGTCACCAGTCCGAACCTTGAAATTACCGTTGATCCCCGTTCAGATAATCCGAATGTCGTCACCTTCAAGCTTGGTGAAAATGATCCGGGGGCGGCCAATGGTTCTGTGGGCAACCCCTTGACCCTCCAATTTGAAGGCCTGAAGGATTTGATCAAGTATGGCAACCCAACCTACACCAATCTGGTGCCACCGGGTGGCAGCACGCTGGCGATGTATTTTGGGGGCAACTTCGACTACTACGGCGTGACGAACAGCAACTCCGGCCAGTGGTCATACTTTTACAGCACAAGTTTCGACACAAACAGCTTCTCCATGGAATGCGATGCCTATCCAACAGGGGACGGTGTTCAGGGTTTCAGCGTTGCCATCTCGATGGGGCAGCAGGGAAACAACTACTTCATTTACCACGCTGGTGGAAACTGGTTTGTGCACAAGAACGGCTCTGGAAACATCATCTCTGGCCCAGCGGTAAACCTTAACCAATGGCAGCATCTGAAACTCGTCCGCAAGGACTTCGGCTCGGGGCCTGAAACACACCTGTTTATCAACGGAGCAGATGTGGGGTCAACGTTCGTCCCGTTAAGTCCCACGCCGGCGTTTACAATTGGTGCCAATCCGAGGTCAGACTACTCCGTGGAAGGCCCCTTCCTGGGGGCGATTGACAACGTCAAGATCATATCCCCCGTACCGGGCGCGGTTCCGATACTGGCGGTCTCATTGTCCGGCGGGTCCGCGTTGGTGAACCTCACCGGGGGTGAGCCAAACACGACGTATCGTTTGGAACGTAGCACAAGTCTCGACCCGGCTTCATGGACGACGGTGGATACACAGACGACGGATATCAGCGGAGCAGTGCGATTGACTGATGCAGCCCCTCCGGCTGTCCAATCGTTCTATCGGACAGTAACCCCGTAAGGTTTTGTGTGGGTGTGGCGGAGTCATTGGAGCTCCGCCACACCATTCGAATAAGTCTGATCACGTCTGACCATTGGGCTGGAAAAGAATGTCGCTGTCGAAAAGGAGATTCGTCGCGCCCGTGTTATGCGGGTTGAAAGCCTTTGTTTGTTCTGTAAAGCTGCAGCAGGAATCAACATGAAAAATTCTGAGAAGAGCCTTCACTGGCGTCACGTGGCGTTCACTTTGATTGAATTGCTCGTGGTCATCGCCATCATCGCAATCCTTGCTGCCATGCTTCTGCCCGCGCTCTCGAGGGCGAAGCAGAAGGCGGTGAACATCAATTGCGTTTCAAACCTCAAGCAACTTGGCCTGGCCGTGGCGATCTACACCGGTGACAATCGTGACCAGTATCCGTTCACCAGAAATGGCTGGCCGGTGCTGCCCTTCATTGATGTCCAGAACCTGACAAGTGACTCGATCAACACCAATTCCCGAGGTTTTTTCAAGTGCCCGGCAGACCGGGGGGCGGGTTGGAATTACGAGATAGGCCCTCTGCTCGGAATCAACACCAATACCCTGCCGTTTGCCTGTTCGTATGTTTATTTCGCCTCGTTTTACAACAACGATGGTCCCTCGCCGTCCCAGAACTCGGTGACGATGATACGGAAGACCACCGAGGTCCGATTTCCAAGTCAAAAGGCGCTCCGTGGATGCTATGCCGGCATCCGGCCGCAAGTCTTCTTCGATACAACATCGCAGGCCAGGCGTGACTTGAGTGGACACGGCAAAACCGGCTTTCAACTTGCATTCGCAGATGGCAGCAGCATGAACGCTTCGTGGAGAAGGCTGAATCCGGTTAGCAGTGGCACGGATCCGAGCTACAATCTTGATTGGACCGGTTTGTATGTAAACTCGGGCCTTGGCCTGCAGGGAAAGGATCTGAACAAATAGCCGCCCTGCGGCGACTTTGCTCTGTTGCTGACGTTCGATCTGTCCGTTTTTATGCCCGACGCTTTCATGTTCAAAATCCTTTTCCCCAAATTTCTTGTCATTTTCGCCGTGTTGACCTTCCCGTTGACATCGGTTCGGGCTCAGACCGTCACTTACAACTCTCTGCTAAGGGAAATGGCCGACCGCGATGCGGTCGCAAGCTATCCGAGTCCCGGTTATCTGCAAAAGCAGGGCAGCACTTACAACCGCGCATCGGTGGCCCGGGATCAGGCGAATCAGACGTTTGGCGGGTGGTTTGGCGACGGTGACGGCGGGTTCTACATCCGCACAGAGACGAATCTCCTGGGAGCGACCGAGTACGTTGTTATGGAGCACAACGGCCCGGGCGCGATCACCAAGCTCTGGACACCGTTCTTTTACTACGATTTCAACGACCGTCGAGGTGCCAAAATTCGAATTTATCTCAACGGTTCTACAACGCCAGTCATTGACGAATATCTCATTGAATTGGTTACGCGGCTGGAATGGAACACGGCCGAATATGGCGCGAAGCCATCGCCCTCGAATAGTTTCACCGTGCCAAATCCCGTTTCTGCATTCACGGCGCGCGCGGGTGACTGCTATCTGCCCATTCCTTATTCGACGAGTTGCAAAGTCACAATGTCAGCCGCGCCATTCTACGACATCATCAGTTATCGTGCCTATGAGCCTGGCACGCTGGTGGAGACATTTTCCGCCAACCTGTACAAAGCGAATTCCAATCAAACCCAATTGGTGCTCACCGCGCAGCAGATCGGATCCCCTGCGAATTTCTCCGGCGGCAACCTGTTCCAGACAAACAACGCTTTGACGCCCGGCTCTGCCATGTCACTAAGCCTTAATGCGGGAGCCTCGGCCGTGCGGCACCTCGAGGTTCAACTCGACTGGAATCAGATCGCAACCAATCTCCCGCCGCTGCGATCAACGGCCCTCGTCATGAACTTTGACGGAGAACAAACCGTCTGGTGCCCTCTCGGCGAATTTTTCTCGAGCAGCGATTCGCTGCATCCGTTCGACACCTTCACGCGATCGGTTTCAACGAATGGGCGGATGGTTTGCCGCTGGGTGATGCCTTATCAGACCGGAGGCAGCATCACCCTCACCAATCTCGGCACGAACACGATTCATGCGACGCTCATCGCCCGCACCGGTGCGTGGTCGTGGAATTCGAACTCCATGCACTTCCACGCCAACTGGCGTCCCGACGACGTGGTCGCAGGCTCGCCGCCGTCCGACTGGAACTTCATAGACATCTCCGGCAAGGGTGTTTTCGTTGGTGATGCCTGGACCGTGGGCAACATTCAGGGCGGCTGGTGGGGCGAGGGTGACGAGAAAATCTATGTGGACGACGATTATGACACGAGGAAGTTTCCGGGTTTGTTTGGCACCGGCACGGAGGACTATTACGGATGGGCTGGGGGAGTGAACCCTACGCGCACGGACGAATTCAGCACACCGTTCCTTTCCAATGTCCGTGTTGGCGGTCTGGACGGCGGGACGCTGGGATACAATATCAATGCCCGGCATCGCGCACTCGATGCCATTCCATTTAATTACCGTCTCAAGTTTGACATGGAGTCTTCTTTCGGCACTGACATCCGCAATCCCTGGAATGTGCTGGGTTATTCTGTCGCCGTTTTTTGGTATGCCGTTCCCGGCGCGACGGATAATCGTCCGCCAAAACCAGCCGATGCGGCCAAGCCGATCTTGAGCATGGCCCAACTGACCGGGATTTCCCAGGCCATTGAATTTGGAACGCTGACCAATCTCGCCCCGGGATCCCAGTGGGATCTGGGGGAACAGGATGCGGGTGCAGCGGCCGGTGGTCCGGGCGCTGCGACGACGCTCGATACCTTCGGCAACAACGGATTAGCGAAGGTGGGTTCCCCCACTTACAGCAATTCGGTGACCCAGGGAGCCGGTGCCCTGTGCATGAGTTTCTCGAGTGGAGATCATTACCGGAGTGACAATGTGACAACCCTCACCGGTTTGGATTACAACAACTTTATGTTTTCCCTGGATGTCTATCCCACCTCCAATCCAGGCTACAACGCGCCGATCAGTCTGGGTTTGTATGGTTTGCGCTCTTCGTTCTTTTACATCAGCGGCGGAACATGGCGTTACAACATGAATGGAGCGACCGACATATCCCTTGGCTCGGCGGCGAAAATGAATGCATGGTCGCACCTGGAGTTCCGTCGAGTGGCAGGTGTTAATAAGTGGTGGATCAACGGCATTCAAGTCGGTCCGACAGATAACACCCAGGCGCCAAGTGGTGGACTGGCTCCCACGCTCAACATCGGCGGGATTGCCCGGGCGTCCGGGGGAAACTTTGACACAGGTGGCGACTGGTTCGGTTTGGTGGACAAGGTGCTCGTGCAGAATTTGAAGCCGGTTGTGGCCACCGGTCCAAGTCTTATTCCAAATTTCGGGACCGTTCTGCAGGGAGGGACATTTTCGCTTTCAATTGTCGCCTCCGGATTCCAACCCCTGACCTATATGTGGCGACGGAATGGTGCTTGGGTTTCCAACACAGGAAGCCTTCCGGGCGTGACATTTGGCAACGCTGTGCCAGCACAAACCGGCAATTATGATGTGGTGATCACCAATAGCTACGGCTCGGTCACAAGCAGTATTGTCGCCGTCACAATCGTTCCAGTTAACACCCCGCCAGCAATCAGCAATTCTTTGTCTGTGTTCCCCAATTTTGTAACCGTCGGAGGTGGTTTCACGCTGACGGCCAATGGAGTAACAGGTGGTCTTCCGCTGACTTATTTGTGGCGGCTCAACGGCCTCGTCGTGACCAACACAGGCTCTCGAGGCAGTGTGGCGTTCAATAATGTTTCCACCCAACAATCCGGCAACTATGACGTGGTGATTACCAATGCATATGGCACGGTGACAAGTTCCATCGTCTCTGTCACCATAAGCTCGGGCGGGCGGTCGCCTCGAGGCGTGAAGGCATGGTATCGCCTTGGCGAGGCGGATCCTGGTGCTGCCGCAGGCAATCCGGCTATCACAAACACCGTGGACGAAGTCGGCACCAACCATCTTGGACGCCTTGGCACACCAGTTTACAGCCCGGATGTTTGGACAAACGCCGGCCGCCTTTCGATGTCATTCAGTTCCGCAACCGGTGACTGGTTCACGGGCACCAATCTGCCGGTTTTCAATGGGCTGAACTTAAGCAATCTAACCGTATCCTTCGACGTCAAACCGACCGCTGCGGGCAGTTTCAATGTTCCGGTATGTTTGGGCCGTTATGGGAGTGGCTGTTGCTTCATCTACATGGCCGGCGGATCATGGCGCTATCATATCAATGGCCTTGGCGACCAGATTGTTGGCGGCACCGCATCCTTGAATCAATGGCAGCATGTCAGTTTTGTGAGAGCCAACGGAGTGAATGCCTTGTTCGTCAATGGAGTTCAAGTTGGGGTTACTGGCAACACTTTGTTTCCGAAGGTGGCGCCGGATGTGTCCATCGGTGCCGCCAAGACCGGGGCTGGAAATCCCGATGGCCTCCTTGACGGGACGATTGATAATGTCTGTATCACCGATCCGACAGCGGCTGAGTCGTTGTCCGCTCCGACTCTGGGCCTTCGAGTGAGTGGCGGTCGGGTCCAGGTCAACGTTACGGGAACCCCGGGATATCTCCACACCTTGTGGTGGGCTCCTGAATTATCCCCTCCACTCTGGATGCCGGTCACGGATCGAGTTACGAGTTTGAACGGACAGGCACTGTTGCTGGATTCCTCGCGGCTATCCACGTCCGCGTTCTATCGTGTGACGGTGCAGTAACCTTTGGCTGTCATTCCGGCGCATTGTCCACAGCCGGGAGGTTGGCTCAAAGACGTCTCTTGCCGGTGAAAATGAATGAATAGGAAACTACCACCGATCTTGCACGGTGTCTGGCTGTTTGCCGGATGGATCCACACCGGACAGGTGGACAGGGTTCTGGATGGATCGCCATTCCTGGCCGTGGTCATGGCCTGCCGGCACATGCGGGAATCGAGCCCCGTCAAAGGGTGGGCTGCGGCGTGTTCAGGCTCGCGGCGGGAGTTCGTTCGTGGTGGAATAATTGGAACATGAAACTCATCGAAAAAGTCCTGCTTGGCTGGACGCTGACGCTTGTTGCGGCATTTTCAACCATTGCGGCGGAACAGTCTCCTCGGTTGCCTTTGCCGCCGAAGCCGGAGGCTGTAACGCCGGCTCCCCTGTATCGGGACCCAGTGTTTGACGGTGCGGCTGATCCGGTGCTTGTCTGGCAGCCCAAACGAAAGGCGTGGTGGATGTTCTACACCCAGCGTCGCGCCAAGCTCGATTTGCCCGGCGTGGCCTGGTGTCACGGCTCGGCCATCGGTGTGGCGGAATCCCGGGACGGCGGAATGACCTGGGAATATCTCGGCGGCCTGCCGCTGGAAAATCCCGATCATGCCCCCGGTTCGTTCTGGGCACCTGATGTGATCCGTGACGACAAAGGCGGGTTCCACCTGTTCGTGACTTATGTTCCGGGCGAGGGTGACAAGCATGTGGGCTGGGACGGCACGCGCTTTATTTACCAGTATCATTCAACGGATCTGTGGAACTGGAAGCTGGCACAGAAAATCCCCACGGCCTCAGACCGCAGCATCGACCCGTCGCTTTGCCGGATGGTGAACGGCGCGTGGCGCATGTGGTACAAGGATGAAGCGCATGGCTCCGATACGGGTGCCCTGGAAAGCCGCGATCTGAAGGAATGGCAACCGGTGAAAGATCCGGGCGTCTCGAAACTCTACGGGGAAGGGCCAAAGGTGTTTCAGTTCAAGGGCTCCTACTGGCTGATCAAGGACCCGGACTCCGGCCTGGATGTGTATCGTTCACCCGATCTGGATAAATGGACCTATCAGGGCAAGATTCTGGATCATCCGGGCAGGCGAAATGATGACGGCACGATCGGCAAGCATGCGGATGTGGTGGTCTGCGGCAACCGGGCGTTCATCATCTACTTCACCCATCCGGATACCCAGGACTTTCCCGAGAAGAAGGGGATTCTGCCCTATGCGGCGCGGCGGAGTTCCCTGCAGGGGGCGGAGCTGGAGGTGCGCGATGGAAAACTGGTCTGCGATCGCGACAAACCGTTTCGCATCCAACTGACCGCGCCAGAATAGTCCACCCGAAACACAACCGTTGCTCAGACGTTTCATATGACACTGAAAAGAAGACTCATTCTGCTGGTTGTGACCCTGGCCAGTGTTAGTGCCTTTGCCATTCCCCGGCCTGAATATCCGCGTCCGCAGTTTGAGCGGTCGAACTGGATCAATCTCAACGGCGAGTGGTCATATACGATCGACTTTTCCGGCTCCGGTTTCGAGCGCGGATTGGTCAGGTCGGAGGGATTTGACAAAAAAATCACGGTGCCGTTTTGCCTGGAAAGCAAATTGTCAGGCGTCGAGTTCAAGGACTTCGTCGAGAACCTGTGGTATCAACGGAAGATCAGTATTCCCCAGGAGTGGTCCGGGAAAAATATTCTTCTGAATTTCGGAGCGGTTTATTACGAGGCTGAGATTTACATTGATGGGAAGTTCGCCCTGCGCCATTTCGGGGGCACGACGTCATTTTCTGTGGACATCACCAGGTTCGTGAAGCCTGGCGGACAGCACAATCTCGTTGTTTATGTGCATAGCTCCCTCCGCAACGAGATGCAGCCAGGTGGCAAGCAGAGCACGCGCTATAATTCGCACACCTGCAACTACACACGCACGACCGGCATTTGGCAGACGGTTTGGCTCGAAGCCGTCGCGCCGGGAGGACTGCAGCAGGTCCAGATCGCCACCGACATTGACCAGGGTCACATTGTCATCAATCCCCGTTTCTACGGTCTCAAAGGTGGAAAGTTGCAGGTGACGGTCAAGGACGGGACCACCGTGGTGGCCAAGTCCACGACGCCGGTCAGCGAATCCAGCCCGGTGGTCATTCCGATCAAGAACGCCAAACTGTGGAGTCCGGAAAGTCCCTTTCTCTACGGCGTTGTTTATGAGGTTCTCAGTTCCAGCAACGAAGTCGTGGATACCGTCATCTCCTATGTTGGCATGAGGAGAATCCACGCGTCAGGAAACAAAATCTATCTCAACAACAAACCGCTCTACCTGCGGATGGTGCTCGATCAGGGATTTTATCCCGACGGCATCTGGACCGCGCCGACGGACGCGGCGCTGAAACAGGACATTGAACTTTCGATGTCCTGCGGTTTCAACGGTGGGCGCCTGCACCAGAAAGTGTTTGAGGAACGATTTCACTACTGGGCCGACAAGCTGGGCTACCTTACGTGGGGCGAATCCTCAAGCTGGGGGCTCGACTACAACCGGTTTGAAGCCGCGCGCATCTTCACACCGGAATGGGTGGAGATTCTGGAGCGGGACCGTAATCATCCATCCCTCATCGCCTGGACGCCGAACAACGAGCAGAACAACATTGACCGCATCAATTTCCCGCGCTACATGCAGGAACTTTTTCGCGTCACCAAGTTGATTGATCCTACCCGCCTGTTCGTTGGAAATTCTGGCGGCACCCACTTCTCCGCCGACATCTACACGGTTCACAATTACGAGCAGAATCCCGCAGCGCTTAAGAAGGCCATCTGGAATGACGGCAAGATGATGCGCGCACACCAGTTCGACATCGAGCCGCGCCTGCTTTACAATACCGGCTCGAACTTTCCGCTCTACGACCACAACTTCGCCCCGATGGAATACGACGGCTCGATTCCCTATCTCGTGGATGAATTCGGAGGCGTGGCGTTTTCCGGCGACCGAAAGTCCTCGGGCTGGGGCTACGGTGGCACCGATTCGCAGAAGGACTACTACAAGCGCGTGAGCGGCATGGTGGATACGTTGCTCGAATTGTCGCCCCACGTCTGGGGCTATTGCTTTACGCAGTTGACGGATGTGGAGCAGGAGCAGAATGGCCTTTTCTATTACGACCGCATCCCAAAGTTCGAGCCTGAAAAGCTCAGGGAAATATTTTCCAGGAATCCGGTTCAACAATAGTCACAATGGAGAGATTTAACATGAAACAGACTTTGATACGAATGCTGGTGTTTTTGGTGAGCGGCTGTCTTACCGCGCATGCAGCCGAAACCGTCACACTCCGTGCTCTACTCACCGAAATGACCGACCTTGCAACGCTGGCGCGTTTCCCGGCTTCGGATTATCAGTGCCTTCAGGCATCCAGCTACAACCGCGCCTCCACAAACCGCAGTCAGCCGGATCAAACTGCCACCGGCTGGTTCGCCGATAGCGATGGATTGGGCTTCATTCGCACTGAGAAAAAGGATCGCAAGGAGGAATGGGTCATCATGGAACATTCCGGACCGGGCGTGATCACGAAGATGTGGACCCCGTTCTTCTACTACGATTTTAACGATCGTGTCGGCCCGAACGTCCGCATCTACCTCGATGGCTCGGACACGCCGGTGATTGACGAATCGCTCATCAGGCTTGTTCGCGGGGAGGGAATGTTTCCCCCGCCCATCGCCACCAGGACCGCACGTGCGGGGGATTCGTATTTGCCGATCCCCTTCGCCAAAAGTTGCAGGATCACGATGACGAAGAAGTCGTTTTACAACATCATCAACTATCGCGCCTATCCGCCTGGCACGAAGGTGGAAACCTTCACGCGGGAAGGATTGGCGGCGGCGGCGAAGGTAATGGCCGGGGCAGGGGAGATCCTGACCGCCCCGATGGATGCGAGCCGGGGTGCCCTGAGAAAATCCGGCACGTTAAAGGCGGGTGGCCAACTGACACTCACATTGCCGGGAGGTTCCCGGGCCGTGCGGCAGTTGACTGTCCGGATTCCGGGCGCAGTCACCAACAGCGCATCGCTCCGTTCCACCGTCCTGACCATGACGTTTGACCGGGAGGAAACGGTCTGGGCGCCTCTTGGCGATTTCTTTGCCAGCGCAGATTCGCTGCACCCGTTCCACACCTTCCAACGCACCGTGCTGGCCGATGGCACATTGATCTGCCGCTGGGTGATGCCGTATAAGAAGTCAGGGGAAATCCGGTTGACGAATCTGGGTAAAACCCCGGTGCTTGCGGAGTTGCAGGCGGATGTTTCCCGCTGGCACTGGGATGACGCCTCGATGCACTTTTTCGCACGGTGGCGGTCGGATGAACTTGTGCCTGGCCATCCCTTTCAGGACTGGAATTTTGTGCGGGTCAAAGGTCAGGGCGTTTATGTGGGGGACAACTGGACAGTCCTGAATCCGCAGGAAGGATGGTGGGGCGAGGGGGATGAGAAGATCTATCTGGATGACGCCTGGGACAGGGGCTTTCCCACGCACTTCGGCACGGGATCCGAGGATTATTACGGCTGGGCCGGCGGCGAAAATCCGACACGCAAGGATGAATTCAGCACGCCGTTTCTCTCCAACGTGCGGGTCGGCGGATTGAATCAGGACACCAAAGGCTACAACGTCTGCCTGCGCACCCGGGGGCTGGACGCGATTCCGTTCAAGCGCCAGCTGGTGTTCGATATGGAATCCTCGTTCGGGGTGGACATCCGGCATCCGTGGGATCTGCTGGGCTACACGGTGGTCACCTATTGGTATGCAAAACCCGGAGCGATTCATAACCGTCCCGCTCTCCCGGAGGAGGCAGCGAAGCCCATCGTGAGCCTGGATCAGGCCCTGAAGCGGAGCGCGGAGATTAAGGCGAAACATTCCGCCAGGTAGGGTGGGTCGGCGGTTGAGGTGATCCCAAAATCCTGGACGGACTCCAGGGGGGCGGGCGATCGCCGCTACCATACTTTACATTTGGTAAACCTTTTTGTATAGTATGGTGGCATGATCGAACGACCTTTTTGGAAGCAGCGTATTGAGGATGCCTGGGGCCAGACTCCAATCGTCTGGCTCTGTGGGGTCCGCCGTTCCGGCAAGACCACCCTCGCCGAATCCCTCGGCACCGACCGTGTTTTATACGTCAATTGCGACCTGCCAGTCGTCGAGGATATGGTTCGCGATCCGGAACTGTTCTTTCGTTCCTGCGAGAGGCCGGTGATCATCTTCGATGAAATCCATCAACTTCGGGATCCCAGCCGGCTGCTGAAAATCGGTGCCGACGTATTCCCGAAGTTGCGGATCCTTGCGACAGGATCCTCCACATTGGCCGCCACCAGAAAATTTCGGGATAGCCTGACCGGTCGCAAGCGCACGGTCCATCTTCTGCCCGTGACCTGGGATGAATTACCCGCCTTCGGCGTTTCCCTGCCCAAACGCCTGTTGCATGGAGGCCTGCCCGGTGCGCTTTTTGCCGATGTGAAACGTCCTGCATTCTACCGGGAGTGGATGGACTCTTTTTTCGCGCGTGACATTCAGCGCCTGTTCGGCTTCCGCGATCTGGATCGTTTTAACGCCCTGTTCGAGTTTCTCATGCGCCAGAGCGGCGGACAGTTTGAAGTAACCAAAACGGCGTCTGCCATCGGCATCACGCGGCCAACAGTCGAGAGCCACCTGCGAGCGTTGGAAATCACCCATGCGATCACGGTGGTGCGCCCTTTCCACGGCGGGGGGCAGAACGAAATTGTCAAGCAGCCCAAGGTCTATGCGTTCGACACCGGTTTCGTGAGCTTCGCGCGCGGTTGGGATCCCCTGCGGCAGGAGGATCTGGGCCAGCTTTGGGAGCAACTGGTGCTGGAACATCTGCAGGCTCATTTTCCATACACTCCCGCCTGCTACTGGCGTGACAAGCAGGGACGGGAGGTGGACTTCGTGCTTGCCCGTGGGCGCGATGCCGTGGATGCCGTGGAGTGCAAATGGGATGCGAACGCCTTCGACAGTTCCGCCCTCAACCTCTTCCGGACCTACTATCCGCAAGGCCGGAACTATCTGGTGACCCCATCTGCGGGAACTGCCTATACCAAACATTATGGGAACCTGGAGGTGCGCATTTGTTCACCTGCGGGGCTTTGCCAGTGATTTTGGATTTTGAGGTCATTGGCGGTGCCATGGTCACCGTCACGCAGGGATGAAGCCGCGATGCTGGATATTTTCATGAAAGGTTCCAGTTTTTTTTCCTCTGTATAAGTTGCAGGGGTTAACCTGCACATGGGTGTCGGGTTATCAGGGGCGAAAATGGGCAGCACCGGACCTGCAAGTTGCGCGGGCAAAAGGTATTCCAAAGGGCTTAACCTTCGCAGTGGCGGTTTGCAGTTAGGGGTTGGATCTGTGACTTGTCGTCGTTGCCTGCGATCAAGCAGGTTGCTTTTTGTGCCGCCGGAAGCATCCTGAGTGCAGTGGGCGGGGGGAGATCCGGAGGGTCGAAGAGACTATGCGAGACGGTTGGATTTTTTGCAGGGGATTGGGCCGGGGCGGCCTTTTGGTTGCCCTGGTTGCGGGGATCCTGTCTGCAGGCGCGGAGGAGAATTTCACCACGATTCGGGAGAATGAAAGGGTTGGTTCTCCGGAGGTGGTGATGATCACGGCACAACCAATAAGCCGGGTTGCCCTTGTGGGGGGTGTCGTCAAGTTCACTGTGGGGGCAACAGGCTCGTCCCCGTTTGTCTGCGAGTGGCGCAAAAATGGGACGAATCTTGCGGGAACAGGGAACATCTCAGGCCTTGGCACGACGAACCTCACGATTTCAAGGGTGGAAATTGGCGATGCAGGCAGCTATGGCGCTGTGCTGACCGATTCGCACGGCAGCGTGACGAGTGGCGTGGCGGTATTGACGGTTGTGACTGACCCACTGGCAGCCGGCTTGAACAGCCCGAATGTTGCATGGTCAAGCGGAGGGAGCGCGCCATGGTTTGCACAAGGCTCCAGATTCCATGATGGAGTCTCCGCCGCTCAAAGCGGGCGAGTGACCCACAAACAGGAGAGCTGGCTTCAGGGAGCGGTGGATGGGCCGGGAACGATGTCGTTCTGGTGGGCGGTTTCCTCCGAGGCGGGTTACGATCTCCTGGAGTTTTATCTGGATGGGGTCCTGCAGCCAGGGACGCTGACCGGCACCATCGGTTGGCGATCCCGAATGGTTGGCATCTCCCCGGGACCTCACACGGCAAGGTGGCGATATGTGAAGGATGGGGTCGGCAGTGCAGGTTCTGATGCGGGGTGGGTGGATGAAGTCGTGTTCACTCCCGAGAGTCCCGCTCCCCGGGTGACTACACCGCCGCTGAACAAGATTTTGGTGACGGGCTCCAGGTTGTCACTTGCGGTGGCCACGACCGGCAGGCAGCCCTTGACCTGTCAATGGCGATTCTGCGGAACGAACCTTGCCAATGGAGGGACTATTGAGGGAGTCACCTCCACGAACCTGTCCATCAGCGGTCTGCAGACCCATCACGCAGGGGAATATTCCCTGGTCGTGTCCAATTCCTACGGCAGTGTGACCGGCAGGGTTGCCACACTGTCCGTGGTTGTGAACCCGGGGGGAACGTGGGCCATGACCGGGTCGATGGGCACCGGGCGGAACAAGCACACCGCAACCCTGCTGCAGAACGGCAAAGTGCTCGTGGCAGGGGGAAATAGTAAGGGAGGCCTGGCCTCCAGCGCGGAACTTTATGATCCTGAAAGTGGAACCTGGTCGAAAACCGGTTCAATGCTCCTGCCTCGCAGGGACCACAGGTCGACGGTGCTCCGCAATGGGAAGGTTCTGGTCGCGGGGGGATGCCCGGGGGACTACTGGACTTCGAGCGCCGAGCTTTATGATCCAGCGTCGGGGACGTGGTCAGCCACGGGTGAGATGAGCGCCGGGCGCGGCTTCCACTCGGTGACCCTCCTTAACAGCGGGAAAGTTCTGGTGGCGGGTGGGGCCGGGAGTCGGAATCTAATGCTTTCAAGCGCCGAACTCTATGACCCGGCCACAGGAGCCTGGACGGTGACCGGTTCCATGGCCAAGCTGCGTTACATCCACAGCGCAACGCTGCTTCCAGATGGTAGGGTTTTGGTGGCGGGAGGGTGGAGCGGCACCAACTTCCCTGCCGGAGCGGAAATCTACGATCCTGCCAGCGCCACCTGGACCACCACCGGATGGATGAGCGCTGCACGATTTGGCCACACCGCCACCCTCCTGGCCAATGGGACGGTGCTTGTGGCGGGCGGTTCGGGCGGGGTGGATGTCGAGCGCAGGTTTGTGGAGATCAGCGAAATCTATGATCCCTCCACCGGACTTTGGAGGTCAACCGGGCCACTGACCGACATCGGGTTCGTTTTTGAAGCAACCCTGTTCCCCAATGGGAAGGTGCTTGCCACGGGGACGGATGGGCCTTGCTCCTTCAATGCGCAACTTTTCGACCCCGCCACCGGGGTCTGGTCACCCACCGATTCGATCCAGACCTACCGGGATACGCACACTGCTACTTTGTTGGGTGATGGAAGGGTCCTGGTCGCGGGGGGGAGGAACGACACTTACCCCATCACGACCGAGCTCTACACTTATCCCGCAGGCGCCGTGAGACCCCGGGTTGAGGTTGGAGGCAGTAATGGTGTGGGCGATGCGGGATGGATAGGACTGGGTGGCAGCAACATTGGGTTGAGGATTCCCACGAACCATGACCAGTGGCAACCAGCCTCGACCAAATCCGCATCTCCACAGGGTAAAAACACGGGGAGTCCATCCACAAACAATCAGCGTTCCGGGTTGTAGCGGCGCGGGAACCGTTCACACGACTTCCTGTGAAGTGGACAAAAGGTGGCGACTCCACCCGGCTCGCCCGGCGTGGCCCCCACTCGGGAACAAAGGTCTGAATCCATCCACCCTGCTCCCCCCCGGATTCTTACCGGGGTATTCCGCTTTTGGATCGCCAACGGCATGGTTGCAAGGATTGCCTTGATTGATCGAGCTCCCCCTCCTGTTTTCTCCAAGGCACCGTTGTCGCCGGAGGTTTGAATTCCGAGGCTAAAGAAAATAATGATATTTTTACATTTTTTAGCAAGGTTCCGGCCAGATCTCCTCTGTATGCGGATGAATGGTGGAAAGCTGGACCTAAGGGCCGGGCAGCTACTCTGCCAAGGGAAGCAGCTAAAGCCCAGCAGTGGAGCGAAAATAACTTTCGGGCCGGGATCTAGTGCTCCCAAGGGGGCAAAACGAAGCGCGACCGAAAAGCAGGTAGCAAATTCAGGGGTGCATGCTCCCGCCCCTGGGCAAGACTTGGATAAACATAGAAATTAGTAACAATGCAAACCGCCACACCGAAAATAAAAGCGAGCAATCGCTTCATCAGCCGGCTGCTCCATCTGCTGCCACTCCTTTCACTTTTATTGGCACCAAGCACGGGAGCCGCCATGTCGATCACCTGTGGCGAAACGATCACCGGAGCCATTATCAGCACAGGTCAGGCAGACAGTTACACGTTCAGCGGGGTGGCAGGGGAGGTGGTCGTGATCAGCACGCATGGCGGTTTGATGGTGAATTTTTCCGCTCAGGCTGATCTCTATGATTCCTCTGGAACGAACCTGATTGGCAGCGCAGTCCAGGGGAGTAGCGGTCCTCTGGTTCTGCAGACCACGGGGACCTACACTATCCTGGTACAT
>CAIWMU010000116.1 GCA_903913865.1 uncultured Verrucomicrobia subdivision 3 bacterium | reverse complement strand
TTCCAAACCCCTGGGCTCCGGTCAAACTCTCCCTCTATTGAAACAGCAGGCCGGGAGACCCACAAACCACGCCCAAAATCACTTTAAAACCGGAATGAGCCTATAAAACCCATCCACTACGCACGCTTGCCGAAGCAACACACTATACCTTCGTTCATCTGGTTGCAGCCAGACTTGAGCGATATGGAGAAGCGCCTGTTGGCGGATGTGTGGTTTCTCAGTAAGAAGCCAGGTGGCTGCTTCAAAAAAAACAAAGCTTTCTCGCTTGCACTAGGAACGACGGAGGGCAATACGAGGGACACCCTCCACCGCTTAAAAAAGTCCGGGTTTTTAGAAATGGATACGAGAAAAGGTCGCCGAATAATCAAATTATCTCCGAAATTTCTAGAAATCGATAGTCAGCAACACCATCAGGAGGTGTCAGTGCCTACAGACGGCAATGTCAGTGACAACTTTCACCGGCGTCAGCGCACACTTCCTAGGATGTCAGAAACCTCTGACAAGGCACAGGACAATAATGCCCATGAACACCCTATGAACATTGACGATTGTGAGTCCATCGACCTGCCTAGACAACAGGGAGACAGTACTTTAGACAACCAACAACAACCCCAGCCTGAGGCCGCTACGCGGCAGGAAGTTGTTGTTGTTGGGGCTGACAGGAACACGGGGGCTGCCGCCCCCGTAGCCCCCCGCCGGGTGGCTGCGCCCCCTGCGACCCCCTGTGCACGTGCACGCGAGCTGGAATTAGAATCGGAAAACGACGCCAGTCAGCTTAACCGGAACCTCAAAGTGAGTCAGGATGAAAGGCAACCGTTAGGCAGGATGGAAAGGGAATCGACGCTAAAAGATGCTTCGGCTGGTGGACAGCTTACCGCGCCTACGGCGCCACTAGTCGATGTGGACCAAACTTTGGAGCCTAAGAACCCAATGCAAAGTATGGACCCAGAACGCTCTCTTTCTGAAGAGGGGATGGGTCAGAATAGTAGTGTCCATCAAGCGGACAAACTGCTCGATTTCTTTGGGTCCCTCTACAAGAAGTCTTTCCATAGGGAGTATAATCGCGGAGAGCAGGACAGAAAAATCGCTATTGCCCACTTCACCGCTCATCCGAATCGGCAAGCCTTAGAAGTAGCAAACTATTTGGCCTGCGCATGGCAGCTACGTGACGAATGTGATGGTAACTACAACTACGGGTGCTGTAAAAAAGCAAAATCAATAGCCGGATTCTTCAAGTTTTTTGAGCGAGAAGACGGTAAGAATGGGATTCTCGAAGATGTCGAAAGTGTCTACTGCGAATTCCTGAATTGTGACGAGGGAGAGCTGATTAGAGAGCTCAAGGAGAATTCCGGTAGTGAAGAAATCGTCCAGCGTGTTTTTTCAGAGGAAATTTCCCAGATCAGGGAACAGAAATCTGCGAATCATCGTGTTGCTCCGGAAAGTGTGCCAAAGCAAGAGTATAAACACCGGGACTTTGCTGAGAGGACAGAAGCAGAGAACGGAGCTGAGGAGAGGATTGATGAACAGAGGTCAACTCCAACTGTTCAGGAGGTTCAGAGGGCTAGCGATATCATTACAGCGAAGTACCGGAGGGCGTTGGGTGAGGATGTAAGGAGTTCAGCGACTCAGAGAAGCGTCGCTGAAGCATTGAAGGTGATCGGCTTCCATGGGAAGGAGCTGCTAGAATGGCATGAGGAGCATGGTCACAAACTTCTGAGCAGCAAATCCGAGACAGACTCTTCGTCTAGTAAATTGGCTAAGCGCTTGAGGCAAGAGGACTCGGAGTTCAAGGCCTTCCTTGCGAAGAATTTCTCAAGGAAGGAAACGGATGACGATTCAGCGGACGAACCCGTGCCACAACCAAGCGAATGAATGCACAACAGAAATCGGTAACCCCGGCTGGGATTGCATGCGGTGTACCAAACCGGATTCAATTGAAGGTCGATTTTCTCAGTCATTCATATCGACACGAGCGACTAACTGCCAAAAATCAACGGTGCAACATCCCCCTGATTAATTTTGCAGGAGATTACCACATAAGGGCGAAGGTGCAGGGCGCACTGGATCTGGGAAATTGGATTGACCCGTTATATGCGGAGCCGCAAGGCCCAAAACAGTCTCATGAGAAGCAATCCGAGCGCAAACCTAGACCGTTAAGCACCCCAATGACAGAGTCCCCACGGTCCACGAAGCGGAGCGCGAAATGACACTCGAATATTGCGAAGGAAAGATGATTGCCTATGTCGTTGCCGACTCTTGTGCCGCCGCTAATAGTAGAAAGACAGTACGTTTGCGAATGTGGTGTGGATGTGGGTTCGGTAAAATAGTCGGAGAAAATATCGAAGCCGAGCTCGTGGGTCGAAACCTTTGGTCCGCACACTGCGACTTGAACGACGGCACTGAGGACTACCTTGTCATGGCGACCACGACCTTAGGAACTCATAGGCTATGTAGGGACACCAAGGCTGGAGATGAGCCTTCCGGTCTATTGTGATCAACGAATTTGACAACTTTCCGTCAAGGTGATCCTTGATGTGAATCCGTCAGAAAACCAACAAAAACAAAATCAAATCAGCGATAATAACTATGAGTATTGAAACGTACAATTTTACAGACGATTTTCAGGATGCCATACTGGCGTGCCTGATCAGGTATCCTAAGGAGTTCTATGCTTTCCGCGAGATCATCAAGCCGGAATATTTCAGCGGACCCTCGGCCTGCGATCTAGTGTTCAGGCTGCTGGAATACAAGAAAAAGTACAGCGAATATCCTGACTTCACCACACTCGCAAACTTCGCTTTTGAAAAAGCGACCAGAGTTAATCCTGATCAAGCAAAGGAGACTCTGGACTACGCCATGCGGCTATCCGGAGTCAGCACAAAGAACAAAGTAGCGATTCGTGATCTGTGCATCGATTTTGCCAAAGAACGTGCCCTGTACGTTGCGCTACGCGCGATTCACGCGGCGACTTCCGACGGTAAAGCTAACACGATTAACCCTGTAAAGCTGGTTGAGAACGCGCTCGCTATAGGAACGAACGTGAACGATCTCGGCATATCACTATTCCACGATTACGAAAAAGTGATCAGAAGCACCCTCAACCAGAGTTTCGGTGTTCACACGGGTTATGTCTCGTTCGAGAGAATATGGAAATTTGGCTGGGGTCCGGGATGGTTAATTGTTTTGCTAGCGCCACCTAAAAGATTTAAGACTACGCTGGCTATCAATCTGGCACTAAATATCGCCGGTTGTCAGGATGTCGACGTCCTCTATTATGCCTGCGAAATATCGCAAGACTTAGCAGCCCTAAGGGCTATCACAAGCCTCACCGGGATGACTCAAGAGCAGATGGGTGACAATATTGAGAAGGGCATCATGCTAACACGGAAATCTCTTTCAAAGAAGCTGTGGGGAAACGTGTTCATCAAAGGTTACGCATCCAAAAGCGCGTCGATCAGTGATATCAGGGCGCATGCCAAGCAAGCTATAAGCGTCCACGGTCTCAATCCGAAAGCTATCGTCATCGACTACGCTGAAACCGTAAAACCGGACGTTGTAGACAAGCACGCACCCGACTGGAGGCAGCAATCGGATATCTACACTCAAGCAAGAGCTTTAGGTGCGGAGATAGGTGCATGCGTCATCATGCCCGATCGGTGCAACAGAGATACTGTCGACAGGGCTGTTCCTAGCATGAGCTCGTTTCAGGGCTCGTTTGAAAAAGCTGGCATCGTAGACGTAGCGATCGGAATTTGTGCTACAGAAGCGGAGTACATTCAACGCAGAGTACGCTACTTCGTGTTCCTGAACCGGCACGGAGAAGCTTCAAAGCACTTCGATGGAACGATCGATTCAGAACGCATGAAGATGACCGTCGGCACAGAGATCGAGTATTTCATTGAAGACGAAGACGCGGCAGGAAATCGAAGGCACTCTATGCGCCAATCGTTAAGCAAACGCCAATCAGGGGAAGAATTGGACATCCTCTCGGAGTGACAACGATCAGTGCCCAAGAGAACCAATCAAGATGGAGATATCATCATGAAACAAGTTACTATCTACGACTCCGACTCAAGAACTAAACGTTCGATCCCGGTGGTGGAGTTGGCCCCCAATATGATCAGGGGGTGTTTGCCCGACGGCTCGCATGTCTGGCTCGACGGTACAAAAGCGAAGCCCAACATCATCCCGTTTCATCCCCCGTTCAGCAAGAAGACGAGGCGAGTCCTGCGGCAACTTCGAGAGGACTTAAAGGACGTCGACCCGGCCCCCCTTGCACAATGGGAACAACTGCTTCGCTGCGATTTGTATCCAGACCGAGAGATCGTTCACTGGAGATGGATTGCCTTCCAGTACAAGCGCCTCACACGTAATAGGGAGATGAGCTCAGCTATGAAAAAGGACATCTTCACCCTGTTGGTCAAATGGACCATGGGTAAGGATGTCGATGGCGTTCTGGCTACGCTCAGCCTTCGTGAACTAACACTCGACTCCGCCAAGGCGCTCTTGGAATGCCTTTGGGCTACCCACTCCGACTTCTTTGGAGGGAGAATCGCACAGTGTTTCCCAAACACTGTGGTGGTCGATTATGGAGCAGTCCCCTCGCTCGATAAGTTCAAAGCACTCGTGGAAACCGTGTCGGTCATTTACGCCGTGGATTGGCATGGAGGCGACAAGTTCGCGATTGTGTTTGGATCCGAGGCTCTAAAATGCGTCATCGAATCGGAGGTGTCTCGACAGCTGCCGATAGTACTATTCGCTATTCATTTTGACAGCGACCAAGTCGAGCACCTGCTTGCTTCTGTGGAGGCCGCAAAAGGCAGCTATGAGTGGTGATAAGACGGCGGTCACGGGCAAGATGCTCGGTGAATAGGAAACGCGCTGGCGTGGATGCCCGTGGAAGGCTCCACGCTGAGCGTGGTAGATCAAAACATGGAAGAACTACATCGTTGGACAGAATCTACGCCGAACGGCGCACAGCAATAATTAGGAAGATCGGAGGATTGTCGACTCACTCTTCCAAGGACGTAACGCGTTTGTACAGGGCAGAGCAAGTCAGGGAAACAAAGGCGCATCCACGATGACGTTTGCGTTGGTGCAGCCGGAAGGGTTAAGGGTAAGCCTTGTTGTTGAAGTAAACACGGCGATCTGGGATGACCTGCTCTGCAACCCATTGTTGTTGAGGGGGTGACAAACCGTCAACGCACCCTGCGTATGTTGCATCGATGAACACCTCTGTTTCTATAATGGTGACAATTCTCACGCGCATATAGCGCCGATCGAACATGGCCGCATAGAGTGCATGCGCAGAATCCTCCCGCGCGTAGTCACCTCGGGCGGCAGCAACGATCTCGCCGAGCAATATCCTCTGTCACCGGGCGGATCAAAACCAGCCAGTTGTGGTGATGAGACGAGCGCCAGCGATTGTAGCACCACAAAACTGATCTTTCAGCCAGCCGACTCTCTAACTTGGCTCAGGGGTGAGGCCGATGCTCGCATATCTAACCGGTAGATTTCCCGCGCTTTGGTGTGCGCTTGGGAATCTGTGCGACCAGATTTTCTGTGAAATCTACCTTAAAACCATTCCTATCAAACCCTTCGAAAGATGAGAATATTGCTCCCACTTCGTTCAAAGGCTCTAGTGCCTTTGCGTCTCCATCGTCAGATACTAGTGGTTGCTCGGCCCAACCGATCACCCGAGCGATTCTTTCTGCGCCGAAGTGTCGGTAGAGTCCTGCTACGCTCATACCTGTCTCCCGAGCCAACATCTTTCGCGTTATCCGTCTCGTCGGGTCACCTGCTTGAATACGCCGGGCAGCCAAACGAAGCTGCATGTAGGAAAGATGCCCGGCTTCGTAGGCGTGAAGCATCATGTCCACGGCCTCGAGCGAGACTTTGGGGCGTTCACCGCGCAACTCTCTGTTGGATAGGTCGCGAATTCCCGCGTGCGTCTCGTATGCCGCCTTCACACCCCTGAAGATGCTCTTGAGCTTTGGTTTGAGTTGCACCCAGTCCTTGGAACCGAGCAGAGACTTGGGTTTACGACATAAGCCGGGAGTCAGGTGGGTTTCTGCCTCACTGATTGTATTGAACGGAATGCGCCAGTGGTGTCCGCCGGGGGATCGGTAGGCTGACGGAAACCAGCCCTTTTTGCACCAGTTGCGGATAGTTCGAGGGTCCTTCCCGTAATGCAGAGCCGCCCACTTTAAGCTGTCGCCTGTCGTAATAATGTCGTCAATCCTCTCCCACCTTTCTTTTGCGGACATGGCTGGGCTGCACCCAAACAACGGCAGCAGGAACGCCACGTCTTCCTCGGTAATCGGCAGACCTCGACTCAGGTGGTCAAGGAGCTTTACGAACATGTCCCAAGCCATGAATTCAACTCGGTCAAGGCGGCCTGAATCGGAAATAGGCATTTTCTGAGAAGAGTTTGCCCATCTGTATGCAGACGTCAACTACGTATGAAGACATCGACAGATCAACTTAACAACGGACCCGAGGAGGCAGGTCGAACAGTGGAGGTGCCGATCACTCCCGACCCGCTATGTGAGCACTGTGGCGGCTTGCCGGTTTGGATTCGAGCACCTGCTCGTGGCCACGAACACTATACGGGCCTCACTCGCCCCAAGCTCTACGAACTCGCGGCCAATGGGCACATCCGCACCTGCTGTATCCACAAACCGGGCCGGACTCGTGGTATGCGGCTATTTCATCTGGCATCCATGCTGGCGTTCATTGAAACCCATTGCGAGGCGGGCAAGGCGGCGCTTACGACGCAGCCTTGTAAGGACAAGATTTCGGCAGCAAATTCGACACCCGTTCCTTCTCCACAAAGTCTGTGCCATGAAACCGTCAACGTCCAACAACATCAAGAAGTTCTATGAAAACACCTGACAATCAACCACCAACGCAACCCGGCAAACCCGCGACGAAATCAGAAACTCGCCCGGACGCCACACCGATCGCAGTCCGCAGCGTGGCGGATCCCGATGCACTAACACCACCAGAAATCGATGGCGCTTGTGTTCACAGCCGTCGTGCGGAGCTCGAATGCCCGTCGCCAATTCCGACGAACAATGACCCCAACCCCACCTTAGTCACCTACCGGATCCATGATCTGGCACTGGTATTTCCTGAATCGACCGAGAAGGAATTGACGGCCCTGACTGACAGTATCGGGGCACAGGGACAGATTCACCCTGCTGTTCTCCATGAAGGAATGATTCTCGACGGGCGCAGTAGGTATACAGCGTGCAACCGCCTCGGAATTAATCTGCTTACGATGCCGCTTCCAGAAAATATCGATCCGGTGGGTTACGTAGCCGGTGCCAATATTGCCCGGCGTCAGCTGTCCGCCGCCCAGAAGGCGGTGGTAGCCGCCAAGCTCATGCCCTACTATGAAGCAGAAGCAGCCAAACGCAAGCAGTCGCTGTCCGGCACCCGCCCGAACCGTAACGGCCCGGCGCCGGACGTTACGGAAAGCTTGCCGGGACCTGACGAGCGCGGCGAGGCCCGCGAGAAAGCAGCCAAGGTCACAGGGGTGAATGCTCGATACGTGAGCGATATTGTGAAAATCCATCGTGAAGCCCCGGAGCTTTTCGAAGCAATCGCATCCGGGACGATCAGCATCCCGAAGGCTTTGAAGCAACTGGAACAGAAGCCGAGCGAGCGCAATGAACAGCCGGAAGGTTCCACGCCGGACGGATTTGTTGCGGTCTTGTGGGATGACGATCCCATCCGGCCCAAAACTGTGCCGGAGCTGTCATACGGCACAAAGACCTACCCAAACATCGGGTTCTTCCGCCTTCATGCACCGGGGGACAGACAACTTGAGGCTGGCAGCAAGCACGGCCTCACCAACGTCGCGGTCTTTGTGGTTCCAGTCGAGCAGGCGGCGATCCTAGAGAACAAGGTGGGTCGACCGTTCTGCAAGGCATCGTGTCGGTTTCTCACACTCTCCGTGCGCGGCACCGTGCCAGAACCTGCCACGGTGCCCAACCAGCTAATCGAGGGCGGCTTCGATGGCGTTACCCGGATGATCGAGTCCATGTTCCCTGACTCTAAAAAGTTGCAAGCCAGTGCAAAACACCCGGATCCACAGGCTTGGGAATATCTGCCTCGACAGTCCAGCACTCACGGCAACGCAGACGACTCCGGCGCTGTAATGGACTCCGCGAAGCTCCCGGAGGCAGTAATCGCGCACGCCGCCATGATTCCGGCTGTAGCAGAAGATGCACGTAAGGCATCCAAAGGAACAACAGCCAATGCCGAGCCTTTGTGCCATGCACGGAAGGGCAAAGCGACGACGGTGTGCGAGAACCTAAACAAGTTGCACAGTAGGGTCGTTCAAATCAGCACGTTTATGCGGAGCCGTCAAGAAACCTCGAAAAAGGAGACTCGTCACCTTAATGTCCACAAAGCTCGAGGGCGTGCAACCGAGCTTCTGGAGGTGGCTACCGAAGGGCTCGCCGATGTCGTTGCCTCACTGGGTGTCCACGGCACGAACAACGCCGACCGAACCACACTCATCGGCGACCTTCCGTTCAGCACCAAGATCATCCCTCGTGGAAACCGTGCCAATCAGGTGTCTCGCATGGCCGAAATATCAATCGCCTTGGCTGCGTTTCTCCAAGACCCAGCTCCTGTGCTCGCCAAAAGCATGGAAAAAGTGGCGGATGAACTCAAACGTGCACGTCGGACCGACAGTTTGTAATCGGGACTTCCACGTCGTGGCTGCGCCCGCGCCGTGGGAATCCAGTCTGATGGCGCGACCCATAGGCGCTGCCAATATGGACCTGCAGGCCCGGCTGCAACTCCAACCTGCCGGGCTTGCTGATGAGGACCGAGCCGGTCTTCCGGTTGACCAGCGCGAACGTGTAGGTCCGGGCTGCGCAATCACCGCGATTTGACCACAGCCCGACCGCACATTCACGGGGTGATATCGTAAACGCGGACATAATCGACTTCGAAGAGGTCGGGCAGTTGAGCCTTGGTGATGTTGCCGCCCCACTCTCCGATTTCCTCCGTGAGCTTGAGGTATTCGGGCACCTGTGAGACCCCACCAGCCTTGCTGCGCCACACTTCCTTGCCATCGACGTAAAAGACGTATTCATCCTTGGTCCAGAGCAGACCGTAGTCGTGAAAGCCCTCGGTTAGCGCGGGAATGGTTTTGTTGCTGCCTGCCGACTTATGGTCCTTTTCGTATCCATCCCAGTGGAGGTTGAAGGTGACTTTGCCGTCGCGCCACGGAATCTCCATGATGTCGATCTCGGTTCCGTCCCGCCCCTCGTTTCCAACCTTGCCCACTCCAGCGCACATCATCCAGAACGATGGCCAGTGGCCCGGTTGCTTGGGCATCTTGCATCGCGCCACGTAGTAGCCGAAGGCGTGCTCGAACTTGCCTTGCGTGTTGACGGCTCCGCAGGTGTAACGGTCGCCGTCCTTCTTGGTCCGAAGTAGCAGGGTGCCCTTGCCGCTCAGGTAGGAATCCTCCTTCACCCAGAACCCGTCCCGCCGCTTAGAATCCCCCAGACGGTTCCATTTCGTCTCGTCCAGCTTTGTGCCGTCGAACTCGTCCTGCCAGATGAGCTTCCACTCTTTACCTGCTGGCATCACCGGCAGGGAGTCCTTCGGGGGTTCAGTCTGTGCGTGCAAGTGCGACGAGATCGCAAAACCAAGCAGGGCGACCAACAGGGATGGCGACAGTTTCATGGCTGAAGTTTAGATCGGGGGGCTGCCAAGGACAGCTACAAAATCATCCCGGAGAGCCTGCCTCAACAACAGTTAGGCACAAATCTCCTCTTCAGGAGACCTCGGATGTGAAAGCTTTTAAGACCAATCACCGCGATCCTCTGTGGTAGATTGCTTTGCCGTGTTTGGGAAGGTTCGTTATCCTCCGTCTATGACAACTGGTCCTCGCATCGTCGTTGCTTTCGTCCTGTTTGTTTTCCTGCTCGTGGTTGGCCAGCGTTTACAAGCGCAGGGCACGGCATTCAGCTATCAAGGCAGGTTGCAGAGCGGCAGTGATTTTCCCAGTGGGAGTTATGACCTTCGGTTCAGCGTTTGGACTGATTCCACGGGAGGGGCGCAAATAGGGTCCTCGGTAACCAACGCCGCCACGAGTCTTACCAACGGGATGTTCGCGGTCGCACTGGATTTTGGCGCGGATGTCTGGGATGGAAGTATGCGCTGGCTGGAAATCGGCGTCCGCACCAATGGCGGCGGTTTGTTTACCCGACTAAATCCACGTCAGAATATCAGCGCCGCGCCGTATGCGATCTACGCGGGCGCTGTGCCAGCGACTGGCATTAGCGGGACAATTCCCGGCACCAACATAGCGAGCGGCACTATCGCAGCGGACATGCTTGCCCCGGGGGCGGCAGCGGCTAACCTCGCTGCCACCGGTCAAAGCCCCGTGCCAAGCGGTGCGATGGTGCTATCTCCCATTCCTAACGCGACGAACCTGACCACTGCGGGTTACATCCGATTTGGAGGACAATTGGATTTGGCTTGGCAATCCGGGGCAGGCTCTTTGCCGCCCTCCCCGCGTGGTGGTCACACCGCCGTCTGGACGGGTAGCAAGCTCATCGTCTGGGGCGGTACGGGTGGCAGCGGCATCCCGCTCAATACCGGTGGCAACTATGACTCATCCCTGAGCCGTTGGACGCCGGTAACAACCAACAACGCCCCCGGTCGTCGTGATGCTCATACGGCGATTTGGACCGGACACGAGATGGTTGTCTGGGGTGGATTTGATGACAGGCTCTGCGACTCTGGTGGTCGCTACAATCCAGCCAGCGACGTATGGTCACCGGTGACAACCAACAACGGACCGGCGTTGCGTCGCTACCACTCGGCAGTCTGGACGGGCAGGGACATGATTATCTGGGGCGGGATCGGAAGCGACGAACTGTTTCTCAACACCGGCGCTCGCTATTCTCCTGCAACCGATAGTTGGTCGCCTATTTCAACCAACGGCGCTCCTTCCGGTCGATTTTTGCACACGGCGATTTGGAGTGGCAGTGAGATGATTGTCTGGGGGGGATTTCTGGGGCTTAGTGTGCCCTTCAACGATGGTGCCCGATATAACCCGGCTACGGATACGTGGTCGCCCATAACGATGAACCATGCACCAGTGGGGCGTTATGAGCACACGGCTGTTTGGACAGGAAGGGAGATGCTTATCTGGGGCGGGCGAGGCAACCAGACGTCAACCGGCTTTTCCAGCGATGGTGCTCGATACAATCCCGTGAGCGACACTTGGTCGGACATAAACAACACCGGCTCGCCAAGAGCACGATCTGGGCATACCGCCGTGTGGACGGGAAGCGAGATGATTGTCTGGGCAGGCACCTGCGGTGGATCTCAGCCTTGGTTGAACACGGGCGGTCGATATAGTCCGGCAAATGACGAGTGGCAGGCGATGACGACAAGCGGAGCACCCGACCCGCGACAAGGGCATACAGCCGTCTGGAGCGGAAGCGAGATGATTATCTTTGGCGGCTACAACAACAGCGGAACCTTTGGCGAAATCTACGCGTACGCGCCCTCGCGGGTGATGTATCTCTATCTCAGGCCGTAAACGTTCCGTATAGGCCTCAGGCTCCACAGATTTAGGTGTGAAATGGCAATGAACTTGCAGAATGTCCGAACAGGCGCAGTTCACAACCGTCGAGGTTTTCTAGCTGCCACCGCACAAGCGGTTGCCGGAGTGACCCTGACCGGCTGGGCTTCTGCCCTCCGGGCCGCGCCCGGCCAGCCTGTCACCGGCGCAGGCGACCTCACCATCATCGACACTCACACGCACTTCTACGACCCCACGCGCCCGGAAGGAGTGCCGTGGCCGCCCCGGGAAGAAAAGTGTTGCTTCGGCAAGGGTGCGTAACTTTTGGGGGTGAAGTGGCTATGGTTGGTGGCGAACTATGGCAACGAAACGAGATTTTGGTGGTTTTCCTCAACTTCAAACATTGGCAGAGCGGCTGCGGGAGTGGCGATCGACCC
>CAIWMU010000115.1 GCA_903913865.1 uncultured Verrucomicrobia subdivision 3 bacterium | reverse complement strand
TGCCTGCGGGCCAGTGCGGATCAGGAACGGTTCCTGCGGAACAACGTCGAAGGGCGGTTTTGGTACACCGGGGCGCATCCGGATTTGCCGCCGGGCGATTTTGAACAGGACAGCATCTATGGCATCGTGGAATACTGGTTGGACAAGCACGACCGCACAGGAAACCAGGAGTGCCTGGACCGGGCGGTGGCGAATGCCTGTTACGGATTGTTGTATTGGTGCCCGAAGCAGCTCAGCTGGGTAAAATCGCCCACGCAAGGCGCGCACAGCGAACAGCAGCATTTTAACCAGTATTCTGTGTATTGTTATGGGAATCGGAAAATCCAGTGCCTCGACCGGCTCTTCAAGAAGACTGGCAACCGGTTGTTTGAACAACTCCGTAACCGCGTGATGCAGTTGAACTTTTACGTGCAGGTCGCGGATGGCCCATACCAAGGGGCAATGACTGAAGCGATCGCCGACCCATGGTTGGAGCGCGGGCAGGGATTCGAGTGGCGAGGCAGCCCCTACACCAGCGAATTGGTCGCAGACCTGATGCTGCAGTTGATCGACATGGAATTGATTTCAAAGCCGGCCAAAACCGAACGTTACAAGTAAGACTCCTGTCGCAAACTCACGAAGGAAGCAACGGGATGAACCAAACCACATGACTGATCTGCGGACTTTCCGCAGGACGGCTACCGATTGTAACTGCGGTTGGTCTCATGGCCCAGGGTGACCAGCCGGTCGCGCAAAGGTCTTGTGCTGGAAAGCGGCTTCGTCCTCAAGACCGAAGCGAAGGATCATGGACGTGAATCAGGCGCACCCAACCACCGTCCCGCCAATGTTTCCAGGGGGCTATCGCTCCGCTCACTGCTTGACTTGGATTTCGGATTTCAAGGATCGTATGTGGACATGAGACCCTCAGGACATCACAATCGTTGTTGAGCCCAGATGACCAAACGCCAGACACCTGCCATCCTTTTGTTTCTCCTGATTCTTGCATGGCACGGGGCATCCACCCTGCGAGGGGATGATTTCGACCAGCTCCGGGACAAGTGGTGGACACAGCTGACCGGTGGCACCAATTACAATCTGGCTGATTCACTGGTCAAATCACGATTGACCACCATCACAAACTCCGCCTCCGGTTACTGGAATTCGATGACGAAAACGGCAGGAAGAACCAACCTCTGGAGCGATCTCACCAGCACCACCGTCTCTGCCGAACTTGCGACCGCCTACAGCCGGTTGCGGGCCATGGCCCTCGCCCACTCAACCCATGGCTCGGGACTGCGGAGTAACGCCACACTGGCGGCAGACATTCAGGGGGGGCTGGACTGGCTTTACGCCAATCGCTACAACGAGACGAAGGTTGAATACGACAACTGGTATCACTGGGAGCTTGGAGTCCCCCTGCAGATCGTTGACCTCGCCGTGCTCATGTATGACACGCTTGGAATGGCGGGCCTTTCCAACTCGTTGAAAGCCGTGGGCTACTTCACCCCCTCCCCAACGAGCCACGGTCTTTCCGGCACGTTCACCGGGGCCAATCTGGCCGACCGCATCCGGATCGTCAGTGTTAGGGGGGCCGTGGTCCGGGATGCCGCAAAGCTGGTTGCCGCACGCGACGCCCTCAGCAGGCTGTTTCCCTACGTCACGGTCGGAGACGGTTTTTACACGGATGGTTCTTTCATTCAGCACACCTGCCACCCCTACACCGGAAGCTATGGGAACGTCCTGCTGGATGACCTTGCCGTCCTCCTTCCGTTCCTGAAGGGTTCCCCCTGGGAATGCACCGACCCGGCCCGCACGAATCTCATGCGCTGGATTTATGATTCCTACGAGCCGCTGATCTATCGCGGTGCCATGATGGACATGGTTCGAGGCAGGGGCGTCAGCCGGAGCGGATCGCAGGACCACAGCATGGGCCACTCCTCGATTCAATCCATCCTGCGCCTCCTTCACTATGGCTCTGCCTCTGATACGGCGAGAATCGGCAGCATGATCAAGTATTGGATGCAGGCAGATTCCTTTCGCGACTTCACGAACAACATTCCCCTTCCCCTCTATGTTGCCGCCTCCCAACTGGCAAGGGATCCGGCGGTGACACCCCGACCGGAGCTGATAGGCCACTGGACGTTTGGCAGCATGGCGCGTGTCGTGCACCTGCGCCCGGGCTGGGGCTTCGGGCTGAGCATGTCCTCCAGCACCATCGCGAACTATGAATACATGAACACCGAGAACGCTCATGGCTGGTTTCAAGGCGAGGGCATGACCTACCTCTACAACAGTGACCTTTCCCAATTCAGCGATGATTTCTGGCCCACCGTTGACCCCTCCATGCTGCCGGGAACCACCGTAGAAACCACCACCCGGGCCAATGGTTCAGGCCAGAGCTACCGGAGCGGAATGAATTGGGTGGGGGGCGTGACTCTTTTCACAAACGGCGCCTGCGGCATGGAGCTGGATGCCTACAACAGCCCGCTTACAGCCAGGAAATCCTGGTTCATGTTCGACGATGAGGTGGTTTGCCTCGGCTCTGGAATCACCGATTCAAGTGGGGCAGTTGTTCAAACCGTTGTCGAAAACCGCAAAATCCCCACAGCCAACACCAGTGAGTTCATCATGGACGGGTCAAGCATGCCCGCAGCGCTTGGTTGGGCCACAAACCGGGCCGCGACGAAATGGTGTTCCTTGTCCGATTCCGGTGGATACTACTTCCCAGGGGGTACAAGTGTTCGGGCCAGCCGCCAGACCCGAACCGGTTCCTGGTCCCAAATCAATGGAGGCGGAACCAGCACAACCACCACACGAAACTACCTCACACTCTGGCTGGACCACGGCATCAACCCCTCCCGGACCTCGTATGCCTACGCGATCCTGCCGAACGCCAGCAGCGCGCAGGTCAGCCAATACAGTATCAGCCCGGACTTCACGATTCTTGAAAACTCCACCAACATTCAGGCCGTCAAAGAAACGTCACTCGATCTTCTGGCTGCGAATTTTTGGGGGGATGGCAGCAACACCGTGGACATCCTAACGTGCTCAAACAAAGCCTCAGCCCTCCTCCAGACAACAGCCACACACCTCTACATCGCGGTCTCAGACCCCACCCAGACAAACACCGGCAGCCTTCAGATCTTTCTGAATCGTGCAGTCACGGGCATCGCCTTTGCCGATCCCGGAGTTCAAGTCACACAACTCAGCCCTGTTGTTAAACTCTCGGTCAATGTCAACGGAGCTGCCGGACGCAGCTTCACCGCAGGATTCAACCTCCCTTCACAATTTCCAAAAATTTCGGCGTTGGTTGACCGCACAATTGATGAGGACACAGCTACAAGCCCGATTGCCTTCACCGTGGTCGATCAGGCCGGATCCGGCTCCAACCTTATCGTCTACGCCAATTCCACGAATACAACCTTGCTCCCGGCTAAAGCCTTCACATTCTCCGGGGGTGGTTCGAGCCGGTCCCTTACCGTGCTGCCGGCCACAAACCAGTCGGGAGTCGCAACTGTTTCCGTTGTCGTCACCGATGGGATTTTTACCAATTCAAGCAGATTCAGCCTCACTGTGCTCCCGGTGAACGACCCACCAGTCATCAGTCCCATGGTAAATTCGACAATCTCCCCTGGGTTCGCTCTGGGGCGGATCGTTCAGGCGTCAGATCCCGACATCCCCGCCCAGGGTCTCACCTTCTCCCTGCTCGAATCCCCGGCAGGCGCAAAGCTCGGATCCGGCAACGGTCTCTTCACCTGGCGTCCAGGCATCGCTCAGGCGAACTCCACCAACCCGGTCATGGTCAGAGTCACTGACAACGGAACTCCGCCATGCAGCGCCACCCAGGGATTTTCCATAACCGTGCGGCCCGCCACAATTCCAACCGTGAGTCCAACAGGCTGGTCCACGGGTTCCTTTGGGTTCTCGATCAGCGGCGATCCCGGCCCTGATTACATTGTCCTTGGATCAACGGATCTCAATGATTGGACCACCGTGTTGAGCACGAATCCCGCCACGATGCCATTCCAGTTTACAGATCCGGCACCGCCTGTTTACAGAACCCGCTACTACAGGGTGAAACTGGGACCGTGACCACCTCTTGTCATCCCCTGCCCCAACCCCGGCCAACAACAAGGCCCGGCGGATGTCCACCGGGCCTGTTTCAACGGACCGCTGAAAACTTCTGCATCACACCTACTGCACCATGAGTTTGAACACGTGAAGTCTGGGGGCCTGCTCGGCGGGCATGTCCGCCTCCACCCGCACCACCCTCACATCCGTCGCCATATATCTGCCCACGGATGCCGCATTCGTGTCACTCCCGCTCAGCCGGAAGGCTATCGGCTCCCACGCCTTCAAATCCCCGCTCCCCAGGATCGTGTAGGTCCTCCCCCGGATCGCCAGAAAGTCCAGCAACGGCTTCCCGTGGTTCGAGTCCACAATGTCCAACCTCACCCCGTCCGCCGGGTCAAACGCATACGTCCCCGCCAGATACTCCTGCAGGTTCGACAACCCGTCCCCATCCGAGTCATCCCCGG
>CAIWMU010000114.1 GCA_903913865.1 uncultured Verrucomicrobia subdivision 3 bacterium | reverse complement strand
TAATTTCATGTTAATCGAATTGATATGCATCTCCTTCGTCGTGCCGCGCCACCAGGGACCACAACGGCACCACTCGAACGATCCTCCTTAAAAACCGCCGCCCAAGGGCAGTTCTGCAAACCCCGGGTTGAAAAGAATTCCCCTTTTTCGGACGCACGCTCTCGACGCCGCGCCGGTCAGGGGGGAATGATTTTCGACCTCTCCAAGCCTATGGCGACCCTAACAACTCCAGAATTGTGCGTCAACAGGCAGTTTTGCCCATCACGAAGCGAAGCGCGTATTTATGAGCTGCATGAAGGGGTTTCGCAGGCCTGCGGGTGGCGAAATTCACGAATTTGCCGAGTTGGACATCGACGGTCAGGCCAGCCCAATGCGGCAGGAGATCGTGCGTGGCCCTGTTGCCCCCCACGAAGGGCTTTGGATTTTTGGCTTTTCCCTTTGGGTGAGCCAATGCCTGCCGATGGGGAACAATGGCTGTCCAAACGGCGAGGGGTGGACATCAGGTCACTTTGCCTGGTGGCGCAATTGCATGGCGGCCGGGATGCCCTTTTTGGAGGGGTGGCGGAGCGCGTGGCGGATGACCCATTTGCGCCCGGCAGAGGCGCCACTCAGCCACCGGGTGCACAGGGCAAGGGCGAGTTCCAGGTGATCCTTGGCGATGTCCCCAACATGATTTGCCACGCTGCGGCGCACATACAGATCGGGGTCGTCCTTGAGCGCCTCCAGAATCGGCAGCACAGGAGTGGGATCCTTGATGAATGCGGGAATCCGCACGGCCCAGGGCAGACGCGGACGCGCGCCTTCAGAACAAAGCCGGCGCACATGCGGGTCGGGGTCATGCGTCCAGGTTTGCAGCCGCTCCAGCGTGCGTGCGGGCCGGTCGATCAGAAACGGTCGCATGGAGAACTCCGCGCTGAAGCGCCGGGTGATTTCGTATTGCGCACGCATGGAAGCCTCGAACGGGTCTTCGCCGTCGTTTCCGTTTGCGTCCAGTCCGTAATCCGCCACGAAAAAGACGTGTGGCAGATAGAAGAAGCCTCCCAGACCCAGCTCGGTGGTCTCGATTAGCGGCGGAGTCAGCGAAAGCAGCAGGATTTCAACTGCGTCCCGGTAGCGCTTGGGCAGGTGTTCGCGGAGCACCCGCGCCAAATGATGCCCCCGCTGGAGGATTTCCAAAGGCTCCAAACTGTCGTGTGCGGATCGCTGAAACGAGGTGCCATTAAAAGCCGGATAAACCCGGGCAACATTGTGGGCGAGGCAATCGATCGCCTCGCGGTCGAGCAGGTCTTTGAGCGTGCTGCCCCGCTGGATGGATCGCGGCGCGGCGGGCAACCGCAAACCGGATTCAGATGGCTGCTTTACTGTTTTTTCGAACATGGCTGCCATGAAGATAATTGGTAGGTGCCGGGAAACAAAAGGGTGATTTGCCTGGCGCTCACCCATTACGGCGACCCGTTGTGGCAGAACTCAGGTGACCGGTGAACATGTGATGTCAGACTGCTCAGGCCTGCCGCAGCCATGCTCGCGGATGTGATAATCTGCGATGTGCTTTTGAACCGTCAGGCCCGGCGGTTTCTTGCGCTTGGGCTCGGTCAGTCCTTCCCGGTTTCCAGTCGCGTCCGCGCGAGCCGCACAGCCTCGTGCAGTTTACGTTCCAGCAGTTTTTTGGGGAGCACCTTGGTCCAGTAACTGGCCACGTGGATGCCGCTCGTTTCCAGGTCCAGCAATTCAACGTGCTGCTGGCGTTTGCCTGCGCACAGGATGATTCCCAAAGGCTCGGTCTCGCCCGGTTCGCACTCATGGCGCTTGAGCCAGTTCAGATACAACTCCATTTGCCCCTTGTCGGCGGCTTCAAAATTTCGGAGCTTCAAGTCAATCGCCACCAGCCTTCGCAGCTTCCGGTGGTAAAACAACAGGTCCAGATGATAATCCTCGTCGTCAATCTGCATCCGTTTCTGCCGCGCCACGAAACAAAAGCCCGCCCCCAGTTCCAGAATGAACGACTCCATCTCGCGCAAAATCGCAGCCTCAATGTCCTGCTCCGCGTAGCAATCGTGCAGCCGGAGAAAATCCAGCACATAGGGATCGCGAAACACCAGGTCCGGCGTCAACCGGTCCTCGGTGCGCAACGCGGCCAGTTCCTGCCGGATCACTTTGTCCGGCTTTTTCGAGAGTGCCGTGCGCTCGAACAGCATCGAGCTGATCTTCCGTTCCAGCGTGCGCGTGTTCCATTTCTCGATGCGGCCCATCTCCGCGTAAAAATCGCGCTTTAGTGGATCGTCGAGGGCGATGATCTGGCGGAAATGCGTCCATCCCAATTGTGTCCGCAGCGCGGACACAATCTCGAAATCAGGGAATACCTCCGCAAACCGCATCATGCGAAACAGATTTCGCGTTCCCAATCCGCGCCCGAATTCCGCGCTCAATTGTGTCCCCAGTGCGGACACTATCTTCTCCCCATACTCCGCCCGCTTCTCCTTCAGGATGTCCTGCCGGATGCGCCGGCCGACATGCCAGTATAGCGTCACCAGCCCGGAGTCCACCGCCCGCGCCACACCGACGCGCGCCTGTAGAATCAGCGTGCGCAGGTCCGCGAGCAGCGGCCGAACAGCAGGTCGCGGTCGCAGTTTTGCCGACGACCGTCGGCCCAATGCTTTGGAGGTCTTCGCGCTCATGAGCAGGTGCGGTATTGTAACTGGCCGGACGGAGGCTGCAACCCTTTCAGGGGGGCGAATTCAATGGCACGCGAACCCAAAGCAGGCCGATCCCCATGTGCTCCTGCATGCCAACACCGGGCAGAGGAATGCAATCCGGTTGGGTGGGTAATGCGGATGTGCGGCTGCGAGACTGCTTTTCGAGGAAATCAGGACGGGTTACAGCACCTGTTCCCAGCTGGATTTGTCCTTGAGGAGGATTTCGCGGAGCAAACGAATTGGCGGGGCGCCGTGGCGGAGCATTTCGTTGTGGAATTTTTCAAGGGTGAAGTTCGTGCCTTCCTGTTTACGGTAATCGTCGCGCAGCTTGAGAATCTGCAGTTTGCCCAGGGTATAGTAGAGGTATTCCGGATCGAACGTGCCACGAATCGCCTCCTGCCGCGCCGGCTTCTCCTCGAAGTAACAGAACTCCTGAAAAAACCTGGTGCCTTCCTCGACCGTCATGCCGTGGCAATGCATCTTTATCGAGACGCACAAACGGCAGAGCCGCAACAGGGCTTCGTCCGATTGTGCCAGCCGGTATTTGGCCGCTTTGAGCTGCTGCTCCCGGGTGGGAGCCGGGGAGGTTGTGCCGCCAAATCCCTCGTCGAGCAGCATCTGCTCGGCATAATGGGCCCAGCCTTCCGCAAACGCGTAGCTGGTAAAAATCTTCTCCAGCCGGGTCGCCCGGGAGGCGTTGAGGCATAGAAACTGGACGTAATGCCCGGGATACGCCTCATGGATCGAGGTCACGTCGATATCGTAATAGTTGAACGCGGTCAGCCACTCCTCCTTCTGCTGCGGGGTCCACTCCGGCTCCGTGGGGGTGACATAATAATACGCCTGCGTCGCCCGGGTCTCAAACGGGCCGGGCGTGTCCATCGACGCGAAACTCGTGGCTCGCAAATACTGGGGCGTTTCAGCCACCTGCGCCCTCACCGGGGAGGGCAGCCGGACGATATGATGGTCTATCAGGAACTGACGGATCAGTTCGAGATTGCGGGCGGTGTCCGGAATCAACCGTTCGGCGGCGGGGTGGTCCTTCTGGATGGAGCGGTAAACCTCGAGAGGCGTTTTGCCGGGATCGATCACCCTGGCAGTTTCACGGAAGACCTGATTTTCACGCGCCAAATCCCGCATCCCGATCGCCAGGATTTCATCCGGGGGCAAACTCACCATCTCGCCGCATTCCAGAAGCTTCGCGTATTTGTCGCGACCCAGGGCGAACGAATCATCGGACTGGGGCAGCTTCTCCCGCTTGAGCCAGTCCACATATCCCCGCAATTCCCGAATGGCCTCCTGATTTGCGCGATTGAACTCCGCCATGAGCGCTTCATTTTTCACGTCCTTGAGCGCGGCCACCAGATCCTTGCCGAGAAAATCGGCAGCCCCGCCCGCCATCTCCATCGCCGTTTCCACTTCGGCGCGAGGCAGCACCGGATCCAGATTTGCACAGGCAGCCGCAAAAACCCCGGGCGCCTGCTGAAGAATCGAGATGACGGAGCGGATCCTGTTTTGCAACGGCGCGAAGTCCCGCTTGATGTAAATATTGACGTCCAGCACCCCGGCATAGGTCATCGGGTTATGGGTGTAAATACGCGCCTGTTCGAACCCGAAGATATCCCGCTGGACCGCACCGCGAAGGATGCGGAAATCATAAAACCGGCCGGTGCTGAGACCATTCGTGTCCATGGCCGACAGCCGTTGATCGAAAGCCCTCAATCGCTTTAGCTCGCCCGCCAGAGATTCAGAGCTCAAATCGGTCACCTGACCATCATACTGGTGCAGCCCAAGCGCGGTGCCTGTTTGGGGTCGCCAGCCCAGGTAACCCTCAAGATAATCCCTGGCGATTTCATCAAAGGCAGTGTCCCCCCTTGATGAGGCCGGAACAGCGGGATGCTGCAACCCGCTGCAGCCGGCAAAAGAGAGCAGCAGCACTGCAAGGAGTGTGCATGGGTAACAACGGCCTCTTCTATCTCCCCGCCGGTTGTTCTTGGCGCGGGTGAGGGAGAATGGGTTTCTGGGTTCGATGGACATGGGGCGACCCTAACACCTGCCCAATTGGGCGTCAACAGACAGTCCCTCCCGATCCAAAGCGGGAGGCGGGGAAGGGGGCGGGAGCGGCTTCCTGATTCAGAGAGGCGCACGACCTGGATGGGCGGGATGGCATGGGGATGCTGTCGATCTGTTTTGCGTTTGCCGGGCCGTTTGAACTGCCTTTCGGTGTTCCGCTTCCCGTATTGGAGGCCGTCACATCGATAGGATCGATGGATGGAATCTTTTTTATCGATTAACGCTCTGGCCCGATACCCCGGTAGTATCGGGGCACGAAAGGCACGACAACAACATGACACAAAAATATGAACATCTCATCGTCCGAAAGCCGCTGACGGTAAGCGAGCTTCCGGATCATGACCTCAGCCAGGTTATTCCGTATCCAGTCCTGATGTGCAACAAGCTGGTTCCGGAAGCAAAGGCCTGGGCACTGTATCTTTTCATCAAGGAGATATCCCAGCAGATGAAGGATATTGCCATCAAAACCGACCGAGCCACCCCGCATATGCACGATTTCGACGAGATGTATCTCATGATCGGCGAGGAGAAGGCGATCACCTTTGAGGTGATGCTGGGAGACGAGGTGTATCGCGTCGAAACTCCGGGCGCGGTTTATATCCCGAAAGGGACGCCCCATGCCATCCGTCCGGTGGACGCCTTGGTGGGCAAGTCGGGCGGACTGATCCCGGTATGTTTGAACGGTGAATATACGACGCTTCCGGTGGAGAGATAGAACAACACCACGATACCGGCGGGATGGTCCAGGGAGGATGGACAGGCTTGCACATCGGCATGTGGGCACGAATCTATCTCCTTCCGAGGCTCCATCGTGCTGGTCTCAAACTGCCGGCCTGTAATCAAACGGTGATTCCGGAACCTCGCATGGGGACATGCCGCCCAACACCCAGGTAAATTGCCACGATGCCTGTGTTCCCGTCGGCTGCATGGCAACCATCCCCGTTGTCGGCCCTGATTTGGGATGGAGGGGGTGCAGAAGCCTCTATTTGATTGGCGGGCCACTGCATTTTCATTCAAGGCGCTGGGCTATGTTGCCGTGAGGATCATAAACTTCCAGATAACTACCAGAGGCCCTGGAGATGCGGTCTGGAAAAATCACGAAGTTCATCCCACCCGGGTGTTTGGCAGAGGCATACTTGAGTCCGGCGATATGACCGGAATCGTAGGCGAGTTGCCCAAGCAATTGAGTGGGCGGGTGTGGCGTGGTGGCCCAGTTGCCGGCCAGTTCCTCCGCAGTTGTGCCAAGGGTTGTCTGCGTCGCTGGATCGGTCAGATCGAGCAGGTTGTTCATCACGCCGTCCACGGTGATTACAACCCAGGGTGCCGAACGAACCGGCACAGGGCCTCCCGGCAGGAGGATCAGGGCGGAGACCTCAATAAAGGCGGTGATGGGATCAAGTGCCAGATAGATGGAATCGAAGCTGCCCTGGGGGTAAATCGTGCACCTGCAACCTTGGCCGCCCCGCCCCATAGTGGTTGGGGTGGGCCGGTCTGGCCGGGTGGAGGACCAAGCAGATGGCGATAGCCAATGGCCCGCGACCACGGCCCCCGGGCCGTGCCCCGGCGGCTGATTTCAAGCGCGCCAGCCAGTTGAAGCGGGGGGAGCATCAGACCGGAACCCCTGAGGCGGCGTTTTCCAGAATTCGCACGACTGCGGTGGCGTTGTTCGCCAGAATCGTCTCGAGGGCGGAATACTGCCCGAGGTCCGGATGGGGAGTGTTGAGCCATACCCGTACGGTTTCGGGCTTTTGGAAGAAATCGTGAAGGATTTCGGTGCAGCGCTTCACCGGCTTCAGGGCTGTCTGGAAGACTTCGGCAGACGGGTTGCGATGGACGGCCTTGTAATTAAGATGGAGGCCTTCGGCGAGTCGTTTGAGTGGAATGCCCATGTAAACCGAGATCCGTTGGGCGTCAATCCTCCCGCTCGCCTCATCGTGCAGCTCGGGCAGGACTATCTGGAGGCCGCCGGCACCGCGAAGGATCATTTGAAGCTTCGCCTGCATGGCGGAGATCTGAACCTGCAGATCAGCTGCCTGACTCAGGATTTCGGTTCTGGCATCCGGCAACGTAGTTGGCATGGTAAAAATCTACATAAAATCCACATTTTGTCCACGATTAATCGATTTCCCGCCAGTGCGGACCGCCGGTGCGGGATCCCCGATGTGATGGATGGGCAGATATTCCTGTCCCGTATCTGTCCCGTGGGGACCGGAGGAGCCGGCACAGGGCTATGTTTGAAACTGAGCGTTCGGCAGCGAGCCCCCCAAAAGCGGACAGTTGTAGATGTTTATGGTGTCGGGAGCAGTGGAAACTGAGACCCGTCCAAAAATCCGGACCCCATGCCCACGGCAAGGCTTCTCCTGACCGATGGTCGAACATGGGATCGAACCGGTTGGATGATCCTGCTGAGGCGGCGGATGCCAGGGAAGAGGCAAGCCGCGCTGAGTCGAAATTTACCGCGCAATGCCGTAATCAGGTAAATACCTGTGCAATAGTTATTTTGTTGACCTGAGGCCGGGCATCGTTCAAACTGGGTGCATGATCGGAGCAGCCGGGTTCCTGAGGTCTGCATTCTGAGACTGTGCGGGAGCCCCGGGCTGGTCTGAAGTTCGCATGAACTGCAATAAACATGTTTTCGGCGTGCTTCGCCCGGGGCGGTGCTCGAGAGTTTCCGCTCTGGGATCACAGGAGCAGCGGAACTTGCGGCAGTCTTGAGAACATGCGCCCCACAAACGAATCGAACGACAGCAACCCCACATCACCAATATGAGACTTTGCAACGAGGATGGATGTCCGGCGAAAGGCCGGGAAATGGCAGGAAGGTATTGCTCCGAATGCGGCACCCCGCTTGTGTTGCGGCAGGAGGAGCATGCCGGGCCCCAGTGCACGAACCGTGACTGCCCCAACGCGCATCCGGTGCAAACCCTTACCGGGAAGTTCTGCTCGGAGTGTGGCAGTTCCCTGATGGTTGTGGTTCCGAAGACCGAGCCGTTTGCCGACGCATCACTTGGGGAG
>CAIWMU010000113.1 GCA_903913865.1 uncultured Verrucomicrobia subdivision 3 bacterium | reverse complement strand
GATGGACCAACCCTACGGAATCGGAGGGAAGCGGGCAAGAACAATAGCAATATATTAGAGACAACAGCTAAACCTCTGTAAATAGCAGTCTGTATTATCTACAACCCACTTTAATTGACAAATATAGGGGGAAGATCAGTCCGAGAGCACAAAGGCGGGCTATTTCTGCAGCGTTCCTCCGAAGCCTTATCGCGGGATGCCGATCCTCACGCCGAGGCAGAACACGGCCCCATACCCCATCGGTAATCCAGGATGATCTTCATGCGGCCTTCATCGGGTCCGGAGGCTTGAGGGCGGGATGTTGTAGGAGCATGGGGCCACATGTCAGTTTTTTTGAATTTTTGGCGAAAGTGGCTCTTCTGCGGGAAGGGATCTGATGTTTCGTCGAAACTCTGCAGGGTTCATGCCAGTGGCCCTGTGGAAGGCAAGGCGGAATCTGCGCAGTTCACTGAAGCCGCAGTCCGTCGCGATTTTCGTGAGTGAAAAGCGGTCGGGATCGACCAGTAGCTTCTTTGCACGTTCGACACGCTCTTCAAGGATGTAAGTGTAGGGACTGCGACCCAGACACTCCTGGAAGCGTGTTTCAAGAATGCGGCGGGAGATTTTGCACCGGTCGAGCAGCCGCTCCACACCGAACGCCTCATGGAGGTGGGATCGAATGTATTGAGTGAGTTCGGCGATTTGAGGATCTTCGACAGCCAGAGTGTCGGTGGAGCGGCGGGCGACAACACCATCGGGCGGGACGCGAAGCGGGGGTGGCAGGGGTGGGGAATCGCCCTTCATGAGTCTGTCGAGCAGGGCGGCAGCCTCCCAACCGACCTTCCAATCGTTGCGGGAGACGCTTGAGAGGGTTGGTCGGCAGAGTTCGCAGGCCACCGTGTCATTATCCACCCCTATCAGGGCGACATCCTCGGGGACCCTCAGGGAAAGCCTCTGGCAAGCGTCGTTTGCCATGGTGGCACGAAGATCGGAGCAGGCAAAAACGCCGAACGGAGGCCGGAGCCGACGCAGCCATTTATCCAGCAGGGCCTCCTGATTTGTCCAGCGGCTTTGGGAGCTAAAGAGGTCGTCCATCTCCATCACATCCACATTATAGCCAGCCTGTCGGATTCGCTCAGCAAATGCATCCCGTCGCTGCTCGCTAAACCATTGTGCGCGTGTGCCAAAAAAGCCGAACCGGCGGAAATTACGTTCCAGAAGGTGGTCGGCGGCAAGGCGGCCGGTGGCGGAATAGTCAACGGTGACGGTAGGAACGCCCTGATCTGCCATTCGCCGGCCGGCGAGGTTCACAACAGGGAAGGAGAGGTTGCGGGCGATGCGGTCATCCGCCTCATTCGTGACGAGCACGAAGGCGCCATGCCCCGGCCAGTAACGGAGCCAGTCAACAGAGGGGCTGAGCATTTCAGGGACGCGTGTGAAGGTCCACTGAGCTCTTTGCCTGGCATAATCGAGAATCCCCCGGCTGACGCGCTCGAGGTACGCGAAGACCGTGGGGAACGCAAAGGCAATTCTCTTTTGGCGGTTTCTGGCCCTGGGATGTCTCATTTGAGTTGGGTTGTTGCGCAAAACAGCTCATTTATTACGCAAAAGAGCCCCTCGACGCAAGGGGTGAGAGCATGAAATGATCTGAGTGAAGCCGAAAATAAAATAATCCATATAAAGATCGACCCTAAAAGTCTGTTCCTATGAAACGAACCTCCAGAACCTACATCAAATCTGCCGTGATGGCGCTCGGAGCACTGGCTCTCTGGGTGCCGGACACACAGGGCGGGACCTTCCCGCTGACTCTGACCAATGCCGCCCTCGGATCCAATCCGGTTACTTTTACCGTGATAGAAGCCGACGGATTCAACGCTGGCGGAACGGCTGGGAACACGGTGCAGATTGCCGATCCGGCAACGGAATTCAGCAATGTTGGCGGAGTTCAAAACTTCTGGCATTGGCGCGACTTTGCGGGCATGAACCTGAAAGGCACCGGCAATCCTGGCGACGTGGACCTGCTTGAGACAACTCCAGCGAGAACACCGCAGGATCTTCGGACCACCATCTCCGGACTTCCAGCCAACAGTTATGAGGTCTATTTGGTTACCCTGCACAACACGGATGGAACAGCGGTGGGTGTGCTTGCGGATCTGGAGTCTGCCTCTGTCACGATTCCAACAACGCTCCGCCTTGGGCTTTTGAACGGTATCCAGACGGGTACTCTTGTGAATGGCGTCTGGTCCGTGGACCTTGTACCGCTGGGTCAGGTTACCGGGACCGGGTTCAACTTGTTGGTGGGATCGTCCCCTGATGTGGTTCGTGGCGACTACATCGGTGTTGCCTATGTTCCGGCAGGGGCGGCCCGGATCTACGCGTCCCCAACCGCGCAGACGGTCTTTGCCTCCGGGAGTGTTTCACTGGCCGGGGCGGCCTTCGGAAACCCGGAACCAACCTATCAATGGCTGAAGAACGGTGCTCCAATCGCCGGGGCGACGGACACGACCCTGAATCTGAACACCGTAACGACGGCCGATGCAGGTCTCTATTCGTTGCGCGCCTCCAACCCGGGTGGGACTAACGTGTCGGCTGCCGCCTCGGTCAATGTGGTGACCGCTCTGGGAGGGACGAAGGCCGTGATTGCCGTGGGCACAAACAGCCCCCTGACGTATGTGCAGGCTGATGCATTTCTCTTCGGAGGGACTCCTGGAAACACGGTGGCGGTGACAAATCCGACAGTGGAATTCGCCGTGGAGGGGGCCCAGATCGGTGGCTATTGGAACTACCGGGATTTTGGCGGGCTCGACATGTTTGGGCTTAATACCGGCGATCCTGACCTCCTTGAAGCCGATTCCGTGGCGACAGGACAGACCCTGCGGACGACCATCTCCGGGTTGACCGAGGCGATTTATGAGGTTTACGTCGTGCAGACCTACAATTCCGGCGGGGTTGGGATTCTTGCGGACATTGAGACCGGAAGCACCACGAATGCGACAACTCTGCGTCAACGGAACTCTTCAACCATCCGAACTGGAATTGGGATACAGAACATGGCATGGGAAGTGGATTTGCAGCCTGTGGGTCAGGTGAGTGGCAGCGGGTTCAGTCTGCTTGTGGGGCCTGCCTCCGGGGTGAGCCGCAGCGATTATCTTGGCGTGGCCTACCGCCTCGCCTCCCCCAGCCCGGTTTCGATCATTACCCAGCCAGCGACACAGGTTGCGTTTGCCAGGAGCAACGTGACGTTCTCGGTCTCCACACTTGGGAATCCGCTGCCGAAATTCCAATGGCGCAAGAATGGATTGGACATCGCAGGAGCGACAGTATCGAGCTATTCGATCGGGAGTGCCAGCAGTTCCGACGCGGGGTTGTATTCTGTGCGTGTCACAAACACGCTTGGAGTGGCGGTATCCTCGAATGCTCTTCTCAATGTGTTTTCCACAACCGGGCCAACAACAATCGACATTACCGTGGGGACGAACGCGACCTTCCACTTCGTCCTTCCGGACCCGTTTGTTGATGGCGGGACATCCGGTAACACGGTTCGAGCCGACGGTTCCGGCACCTTTTTTGCGAAGGTTGGTGCTGCTGCAGGACTTTGGAATTCCCGTGATTTCGCGAGTCTTGACATGTTTGGTATCGGGAATCCGGCCGGAGTTGACCTTCTGGAAGTGGGAACATCCAACGCGGGTGCGCCGCTGCGGACCAGCATCACCGGTCTGCCGGAGGGGGACTATGAGGTCTATCTGGTTCACCAATATCGCAGCGATAACGGTGAAAACGTCGGGCTGCTGGCTGATCTTGCCACTCCGGGACTTGCAATCGCCAAGACACGCCGGGCCAGGGATGCGTATTCGGTTCTGACAGGCAAGAAGGCCTCGGTCTTCGAGGTGATCCTCAGTCCACTGGGGCAGGTTCATGGAACCGGGTTTGATGTGCTGGTTGGTTACGACGGCGCGAACCGTGGTGACTATGTCGGTCTGGCCTATAGGCCGACGTTGGCGAACGCAGCTGTCACCGTTGTGGGCAGTCCGACCGGCGGGTTTGCCTATGCGGGTGGAACCAACATTTTCACCGTGAGTGCCCTTGGTAGCGCCCCATTGAGTTACCAGTGGAAAAAGAACGGTGTGGACGTGCCGGGAGCTTCCGAAAGGGTGCTGGCGCTGAGTGGTGTCCAGACAGCGGATGCCGGCCTCTATTCGTGTGCGGTCAGCAATTCCCTGGGTGGAGCCATCTCCACGGCGGCGACCCTAAATATTTTCGCCCCCTTGGGAGATCGCACGATGGATATTACAGTGGGTGCGAATCAAACAGTCCGGTTTGTTCCGGTGGATGCCTACACAAATGGTGGCATCGTGGGGAATACAATCTCCCTGACTAACCCCACCGCACCGTTTGCCCTGGTCAATTTGGGCACAACCAGCGGCATGTGGAATTACCGGGACTTTGCAAGTCTTGACCTGTATAGCCCCGGAACGTCAGCCAGCCTCGATCTTCTGGAAACAGCCTCAGGAAACTTCACCGGGATACCGACACTGCAGACCACCCTGACCGGCTTGCCTCCGGGAACCTATGACGTGTTTCTCGTTCACAACTGGCGGCCGGACGGGGGAGAACAGCCCGGCTTCCGTGCCGACATCCAAACGGGTGAATTGACCGATCCGACCACCGTTCGTCGGCAGACCGTGAACTTTGCCAACACCTTGAGGACGGGAAAGACCGCCTCGGTGTTTGAAGTTGTGCTGCAGCCGCTGGGTCAGGTCACAGGAACTAACATCAGCGTGTTGCTCAAGCCAATTGACCCGACGAGCCGTGGGGATTACTACGGACTGGGCTATCGCAGTGTCGGTTCCCCGGTCCTGACTCTGTCCAAGGTTGGTGGCATCCACCAGATCACCTGGTCCGGCTCCGGCACACTCCAGGTGGCCGATGCGGTGACCGGACCCTATGTGGACATCGCTCCTGTGGCGGCAAGTCCTTATGTGCTTGGCACAACAGGGGCGGGCAAGTTCTACCGTCTGAAGCGTTAAGCGTGATAGATACCATTGCTTCCCTGCGGGAACCTGCGGCGGGGTTTCTGCAGGGTCCTGCGGGGAAGCATTCCTACCGATCCATACCGGGCGGCCGATAGGCCGCCATTTGCCCTGCGGAGCTTGTCCTAAGTCTGGGCTGTAACGAAACAATGAGCCGACTCTTTCAACCGGTTAAATCCGAACGTTGTGACTTTCACGGTGCTGATCATTCTCGGCGCCCGGAGCCGTTTTGGCCGGGAGGGGAGAGCCGGAGCGACTGCCCCGGCAGAATCAGGGGTGCTTTTACCCTGATCGAGTTGCTTGTGGTTATTGCCATCATCGCGATTCTTGCGGCGATGCTCCTGCCCGCACTCGCGAAGGCCAAAGAAAAGGCCAAGCGGGCCAACTGTGTGAGCAACCTCCGGCAGTTGGGGATCGCCTCAACGATCTACGCGATGGACAACCAGGAGAAGTTGCTCCATGCCCGTGATGATATTGTCCAGGTTTCACTGAACCCGATGGAACGGGAACTTTCCAAAAGTCTGGGGTTGGCAATCAACTCGAACACCCCATCCGTTTGGGCCTGCCCGGCGTTGCCGGATCTACCCGCCTATGACAACTACAACGGCTACGACTCCTGGGCGATCGGCTATCAGTTTTTCGGGGGAATTACGACGTGGCACAATCCAGCCTTCACTGGTGGGATTCCATCCAAGAGCCCGGTAACTTTGAGCCGTTCCCAGCCCCATTGGGTGATCGCTGCGGACATGGTCATGAAGATCAACGGGGTATGGGGTGCTACTGAGATGTCGCTTGGGCGCAAGAACTGGAACGGATTGCCTCCGCACAAGACCAGCGGCATGATGCCCGCAGGTGGGAATCAGTTGCTGGTGGACGGTTCCGCCTATTGGGTTAAGGCGGAGAAGATGTATTTTCTACACACATGGGGGGGCGGTTGGGACTCGGCCCGGATTGCCTATTTCTATCAGGATCCCAAGGACTTCGACGTGAAGCTTTCACAGCCACCGGTCCTGAATTCGCTGAAATTCAGATTTTGAGCAGGCTTGAGATTCCAAACAAAGGTCACAATTCAATGCTAAAAACCATCATCGGAAACAGTTCAACGCCGGCAACCCGTTCAGTTCCGGGGCGGAACATTCGGGGATTCACCCTGATCGAGTTGCTTGTGGTGATAGCGATCATCGCCATTCTGGCTGCGATGCTTCTCCCCGCGCTGTCGAAGGCCAAGGAAAAGGCCAAGCGGGCAAATTGCGTCAGCAACCTTCGCCAGTTGGGCATCGCCTCCACAATCTATGCGATGGACAATCAGGAGAAAGTTCTTCATGCGCTATCAGACATGGTGCAGGTCGCCCTCACGCCCGTGACGCGAGACCAGTCTAAGAGTCTGGGGTTGTTGATCACCTCAAATACCCCTTCGGTCTGGGCTTGCCCAAGCCTTCCGGACCTGCCGTTTTACGATAATTACAACAACTACGACCAGTGGGCGATTGGGTACCAGTACTTTGGAGGAATCGCAACCTGGATGAACCCGGCCTTTTCGGGAGGAATTCCCTCCTGCAGTCCTGTCAAGCTTGCCCGGTCCCAGCCCCACTGGGTGTTGGCGGCTGACATGGTGATGAAGATCAACGGTGCGTGGGGGACGACAGAGGAGTCCCTTGGGCGAAAAAACTGGAATAATGTGCCACCCCACAAGAGCGGAAAGACGTCCCCCGCCGGTGGAAACCAGTTGCTGGTGGACGGCTCAGCGCACTGGGTGAAGGCGGAAAAGATGTATTTTCTCCACACATGGGGGGGCGGGTGGGACTCGTCACGGATCGCTTATTTCTATCAGGATCCCAAGGACTTTGACGCCAAGCTGGCCCAACCGCCGGTTCTGAACTCACTCAAGTTCAGGCCTTGAGGAAGTGAAATGATCCACGCCTGAACTCCCCGGCGCCGAGGAGATTGATGCTTGCAGCAAGGGGGAGGGGAAGGCTGCTGGTGACCTTTTGAAGGAATTATTGCATAATGCCCCCCGGTGCGGCCTGTGGCACTTTGGAAATCAAACGCTGAGAATTAATGATCACCCGTTTTCAAGTTCATCGTCTTACAATCCCCTGCGGGAGGGTGATTGGAGATTGTGCCTGTTATTATGACCGGATGACCGGGCTTGCGCTTGCCCTCACCGATGGGGATGGGCGCACAGGCTGGGGCTATGGGGAGGTTGTGGCCGGGGGGACCTACACGAGGACGGCTCCCTGGAGACAAACGTTGCCTGACGAGGAGGCCTTAAGGCTTCAGTTTGGTGCTGATTACTGGCCCTGGTTGCAAGGGGTTCCTTGCGCAGTGGCCCTGAACCGGGCCCGGGTGCGGGCGATGAGGTATTCAGCCTTCAACAGTGCCCTGGAGCAGGCTCTGTGGGATCTCCAGGCACGGCAGCACAACATGCCATTGCACAGGTTCCTGGGGGGGGATGGACAGCGAACCAGAATTCGTGCCTATGGGAGCCCTCTGGATTTTCATCTCACTGATGAGGAATCCGTGGCAGCGCACAAACGTTTTGTGGCGCGGGGTTTCACGGCTCTGAAGGTGAAGGTGGGGCACCCGGATCCCCAGCGGGATCTTGTGCGCCTGATGAAAATCAGGGAGGCGGTCGGGCCTGAAGTGGAGATTTCTGTGGATGCAAATGAGGGTTGGACTGCTGACGAGGCGATCCAGCGAATCACCCTTTTTGAGAACCATGGGGTGCGATTGACATATGTTGAGGACCCTCTTCCTCTTGCGGATGTGGAGGGATTTGCACGGCTCGCCAAAAGTGTGCCAGTGGATCTGGCAGGGCACGACTATGCGACCTCCATCACACCGTTGAGGCGCTTGCTGGAAGTGGGAGCCTTGCGCCGCCTGCGCGTGCAGGGAGGGTTGGATCACGCACTCGCGTGCGGTGCGCTGGCGAGGGAGTTTGGGGTCACAATGATCACAGGCAACACAACCTTCGAGAGACACATCCATGTGGCGTCCGCAATCCCGGCCGTCGAACGGATCGAATTTGCCGATCTAGGCTGGAACTGGCTGGTTGCCGAGCCTGTGGTGTTCAAGGATGGCCACGCCGAGGTACCCATGCGACCCGGGCACGGGTTGGAGCCTTCCGCAGAGGCACTCGTCCATTATCACCTTCCGGTGGGTTGAACATCGGTTCAAAATTTGAGGGTAACAACCATGAGAACGATACTGATCACAGGCGGCTCGAAGGGCATCGGCTATGCGGTGGCTTTGCGGGCTTTGAACGAGGGGTGCCGTGTTGTCCTGCTGGCCCGAGCCGAGGCGGGCCTTTCTGAGGCTCGGGAGAGACTCATTGGCTCCGGGGCTGGGGTCGGGTGCATCCAGACGGCAGCCGTGGACATTGGTGATATTCCTGCCCTTACCAGGTGTGTTGGAAGTTTGCCGTGGCTTGATGAGGGTTTGGATGGGCTTGTCAATAACGCCGCTGCTGAAATTCTCCACAAAGTGGAGGGATTTCCGGTCTCTGATATCGAGCAGACATTCCGGGTGAACTGTCTTGCCCCGATTGTGCTGATCCAATTGTGCCTTCCGGCACTGAAAAAGGCCCGTGGCTCGGTGGTCAATGTGGGGTCGATCTCCGATTATCACGCTGCGCCACTGTATTCGGTCTACGGGGGTAGCAAGGCGTTCCTGAATGCCTTCACACAGCACGCAGCGAAGGAGTTGGGGTTTGAGGGAGTGCGGATCAATGTCGTCAGCCCCGGTGGAACAGACACCCCCCTGATGGACGAGATCGCCGCGAAGCATTTTACGCCTGAGGACATTCGAAAGGTTTGCTCCACCATCCCCATTGAACAGCGTTGGGGAAGGCCTGAAGAAATTGCCGACGCTGTATGGTTCGCCCTCTTCGGTCCCCGCTATCTGCACGGGGCGGATTTGCGCATACATGGTGGCTTGTGATGTTCCCAACCATTAAACGATTTTTCTGTGCTGCAGGGGTGTCTTTCCTGCTGGCACCATCCCTGCACGCTGCGACATATCCCCTTGCGGTTTCCCATGCCACCCTTGGACCCAGTCCAGTCACCTTCACCCTTGTCGAGGCAGACGGTCTTAACAGTGGAGGTTCCCCCGGGAACACAACGCGGATGGTCAATGCTTCGCAGTTCTTCAGCGGATCCGGGTTTGCGGCCGGATCCGGTTTGTGGCAGTGGCGGGATTTTGCAGGCTTGAATCTGCGTGGAGGACCGAATCCGGGGGGGGTGGATTTGCTTGAGGCCGATCCGGCCCGGAATGCGCCGAATTTGCGAACCACTGTGACGGGGTTGCCCCTGGCTGCCTATGAGGTCTGGCTGGCCTATATGACCCGCAACGAAGGGGGGGAACTACCGCAGTTACTCGTCGATATTGAGACCGGCGCCGTCAAGAGTCCAACCACCCTTCGTCAGAGGGATCAATCGACGGTGTTCACCGGGCGAACAGCTGATCGGGTCTGGGATGTGAGTCTCCAACCCCTTGGAAGGGTTACAGGCACCAACCTCAATGTGCTTGTCGGGATCAGCGCCGCGAGCACACGTGGGGATTATATTGGGGTGGCCTACCGGGTGGCCCCGACAAATATTCCTGTCGCCATCGTCACCCAACCCTCCGGACGATTTGTCATGGTGGGGAGTAACGCGTCTTTCTCTGTGGGGGCTGTTGGCAATCCTGCCCCTGGATATCAGTGGTTTAAGAATGGGGATGCCGTTCCGGGGGCCACCGCAGCAGCGCTGACCATTACAAATGCCAGACCGTCAGACGCCGGGGTTTACTGCGTCGTGCTAACCAATGGATTTGATGGCGCGAGATCCGCATCCGCCCTGTTGACCGTGATCGATTCGAGCGATTCGGAGGATCTCACCCCTTACAACGTCGACTGGTTGAGTCCCAGCAGTGATTTCAACGGTTCGATGCCGTTGGGCAATGGGGATATTGGCGTCAATCTGTGGTGCGAGCCTGACAACGATCTGATCTTTTATGTGAGCAAGACGGATGCATGGAGTGAGAGTGGGCGACTGCTGAAGCTTGGGCGGGTGCGTGTGGGAATCACACCAAACCCTTTTGCATCCGGGGAACCGTTCCACCAGCAGCTGAACCTGAGGACTGGTGAGATTGTGGTTACCGCAGGGAGCGGCGACAGTGCGGTGACGCTTCGCGTGTGGGTGGACGCAAACCATCCCGCCATTTGTGTGGATGGGCAGAGCAGCCAACCTTCCAACTGGAGGGTTGATTTCGAGACATGGCGCACCACAGACCGCACACTGAGCGGCGGGGAGCGCAACTCCGCCTATGGGATCATGGACGGTCCCAACCCCATCGTCGTGAAGCCGGATGTCATTTTGGGCGGGCGGACAAACCAACTCCTTTGGTATCACCATAACACAAGCTCGATCTGGGCTGACACCTTTCGGATACAGTCCCTGGGACACCTGACCAATTCGCTGATGGATCCACTCTTGAACCGGACATTTGGTGGACTCATCCGGGCCTCCGGGTTGACGAACCAATCCTCAACGCGGCTGGTTTCCGACGGAGCGAGAACAAACTTTGCACTGACCGTTGCAGCCCTGACGACCGTTACGAATGACGTTGCAGCCTGGTTGTCGAAACTCGATGGGACAGTTGCGTCGATGGATGGAATCAATCGCCAAAGCCGCTACGAGAAACATTGCGGCTGGTGGAATGAGTTCTGGCAGCGGCATTGGATCAAGGTTCAGGATCGTGGGGCAGGACCTGGCATGATTTCAGGAAACACATCTCCGCTGAGGATCGGTGCCGATAACAGCGGTGCCACAAAGTTTACAGGCAGGATGAGCCGGGTGAGTGTGTATGAGGGGTCACTGAGCGGCACTGAGGTGGCGATGCTTGCCGGGATTGGGCGGGATTCGCAGGTTGTTGCGGATGTTCGTCTTGTCGCAGCCTGGAAATTGGATCAGATGACCAATGCCGTTGTGCCGGATCTTGCCCGGGGACTCCATCCGCTCAAGGCGGTGGGTTCGGTGGTGCTGACAAACGATGGTGGCAGCAGGGCCCTTGGATTTACGGGCGGTTACCTTGAGGCTGCGCCCAGTGGAGGGCTTGATCTGACGAATGGTCTGACCATCGAGTGCTGGATTGCTCCGGACTCGCTATCCGCACAGGGGGGCAGGATTATCGACAAGGGGGTTGCAGGAACCGGACTGGGTTACGTGCTCGACACCTTTCCCGGGAACAGCCTGCGCTCCATCACCAGCAAGGGCACGCTAAAATATAGCGCGAATCTGGCTCCCGGAACATGGGTGCACGTGGCCCTTACTGTGGATCGGGAAACAGCGACCCAGAGCCTGTATGTCAACGGGGTGCTGGTTCAGGAGGCAACCTATCCGCCGGACACCTACAGCGTGACCCGTGGCTATCTGCTGCAGCGCTTCATCAATGCCGCCGGGGGACGTGGAAACTCTCCCATCAAATTCAACGGTTCGATTTTTACCGTGGATGGGAATAGCGGGGGCCAGTGGGATGCGGATTTCCGCCAGTGGGGTCCCCCATACTGGTTTCAAAACACCCGGTTGCCCTATCATACGATGATCGCAGCGGGTGATTTGGACCTGATGCAACCGTTCTTTAAGATGTATCAGGATGCCCTTCCGGTGGCGCGCGCACGGGTGCAGACCTACTACGGGCACGCCGGGGCCTATTTTCCTGAGACGATGTATTTCTGGGGGACATGGAACAATGACAACTATGGATGGAACCGGGCTGGCAAGACCCCGGGGCGCTCCGATAATGGTTACATCCGTTACCATTGGGAGAGCGGCATCGAGTTGGTGTTCATGATGCTCGAATATTTCGGATCGACCCGGGACTCAGCGTTTGCGACGCAGTCATTGATTCCAATGGCTGTCGAGATTCTGGATCTTTACGATTGCCGATTTTCGAGGGATGGCAATGGAAAGATCCGCCTCGCACCGGCACAGGCGCTGGAGACCTATCAGGAGGGGACCATCAATCCCATGCCAGAGATTGCAGGTCTGCGCTCGGTATTGGAGGGACTACTGGAGTTGCCGGGGGCGATCCTCCCCGCGGAACGCAGGAGCCAGTGGCTGAGGATGCTCAGCGAAATGCCGGCACTGCCGGAACGGGTTGTCTCAAATCAGACGGTGCTCTCACCTGCGGCAGTCCTCGGGCCGAAGCTCAATATCGAACCTGCGGAACTTTACGCTGTATTTCCCTTCCCCCATTTTGGTGTTGGGCGGTCAAATCTGGATCTGGGTCTGCGCACCTACAAACTGCGCCAGGATGTTGGCACCGCCGGTTGGACGCAGGACCCCATCTTCGCAGCCATGCTTGGAGTGACCAATGATGCGAAGGCACAGGTCGTTTCACGCTTTGCCGCCAAAAACCAGGGCAGTCGATTTCCCGGATTCTATGGGCCAAACTACGACTGGACTCCTGATCAGGACCACCCATCCGTGGCAATGATTGCACTTCAAAAGATGCTGATGCAGTGTGTCGGAGAGCGCATCCTGCTTTGCCCGGCGTGGCCTGCGGATTGGGATGTTGAGTTCAAGGTGCACGCACCGAAGAATACCGTGCTCCAAGGCCGGATCCGGTCCGGGAAACTTGAGAGCCTGACAGTCACACCCGTGTCCAGGGCCAGGGATGTGGAGGTGATGCTGGCGGACGGGGACCGTGATGGGGATGGTCTGCCGGACAATTGGGAGACGGTCTACTTTGGCGGGCCAATGAATGGCGACCCTGAGGCGGATCCGGACGGGGATGGAGAGAACAACCGGGCTGAATACATTGCGGGCACATCTCCAGTGGACGCGCGATCAAACTTTCGGCTTTCGGCGTCCCCAGGAACGGCGGGCTTCCCGGATGCGGTCTTCACGTGGACCGGAAGTGCCGGCAGGGCCTATGATCTCTTCAGCACCACGAGCTTGACCGCTCCATCCTGGCAGGTGGTTCAGGCCTCCATTACCGGCAGCGGGACAGGTCATTTCATCTCAGTGCAAACCACCAACCCAGCCTCATTCTATCGAATTGCGGTGAGGAATGTGTCAGGGGGAGGTAACTGAAGTGATTTTGCGATTCAACGTATTCAACTAAAAGTTCATGAGCACAAAACCGAGAATTCTTACCACCACAGTCGGATCCTATCCTGTTCCGGATTGGTTGGCCGCGCTTCCCAGTGAGCAGGCGCTGGTGGATGCGACCCGTGTTGTCTTTAATCTTCAACGTCAGGCAGGGATCGACCTCCCGACGGATGGCGAACTCTACCGGTTTGATGTCAACCATCCCGATACCAATGGGATGATCGAATATTTTGTGCACAAGTTTGGCGGGGTGCGGCGGGATATCGGTCGGGTTGATACAATGGCCTTCCGTGCGAAGTCGGAGATGAAATTCAGAAGCAAACCGGCCGCTGTGGTTCATGATTCGATCACGGAAGGGACGCTCAATCTGCCCGAGGACTGTGGTCGGGCGGCAAGTGTGGCTGGCGGCCCCTTCAAGTTCACAATCACCAGCCCCTACATGCTTGCCCGCACTTTGCTGGACCAGCATTATGGCGACTTCCGCAACATGACACTGGCTATCGCAGATGCCCTGGCAGCGCAGATGGCGGCCCTCCCATGCGCCTGTGTTCAGGTGGATGAGGCAAACATTCCCGGGAACCCGGGAGATGCGCCCCTTGCGGCTGAGGCGATCAACCGGGTGCTTGATGCCGTGAAAGTGGAACGGGCAGTCCATTTCTGTTTCGGTAACTATGGGGGGCAATCGATCCAGAGAGGCACGTGGGACGCCCTGTTGAACTTCCTCAACTCCCTGCACACCGATCATCTTGTGCTGGAGTTGGCCCACCGTCCGGCGTCCGATTTGGAGGCCTTGAAGGATTTGGATCCTAAGATCGGGGTTGGCATTGGTGTCGTGGACATCAAGGTGAATCATGTGGAGGCTCCTGAGGAAATTGCCCGGGCCATTGAGCGTGCGGAGCTGGCGTTGGGGGCTGGTCGGGTGCGCTACATCCATCCGGATTGCGGGTTTTGGATGCTGAAGCGCAGTGTGGCAGATCGGAAGATTGCCGCGCTGGTTGCGGGCCGGGATCTTTATCTCGGGAGAAAGTGAGGGAAGAGTGACCACAATCCGCTCAAGATTTGCATTGTCAGAGGCTTTGCTGGATTTTTCCCGCAGGTCGGAAATGTTGATCCGTCAAAAAGTGTTGGAGATCTGAAAATTTTGGAATTATGAATCCTGTTAGTTATGGTGTCATCGGCGCCGGAGTGATTGCAAACTACATGGTGCCAGCCTTCACCCCGGGTGGGGGATCGGTGGCTGTTGCCGTGGCAGATGTGAACCCTGAGGCGGCGAACAAAATTGCGGCTGCGACGGGAGCGGGGAGGATATATGCGGACTATCGCGATCTTCTTACCGACGCGGATGTGGATGCTGTTTACATCGCGACACCGCCCTACCTGCATCGCCCGATCTGTCTTGCGGCGCTGGACGCAGGCAAACATGTCTGCTGCGAGAAGCCATTCGCCCTGACGCAGGCAGAGGTGCGGGAGGTCATCGCCGCCCGCGCAGGCAAGCCCCACCTGAAGGTGACCTGCAACTCCTCACGCTTTCACTGTTCCGGCACGGCGCGGCGGGCCAGGGAAATCATTGGCGCGGGGGATCTGGGAGAGGTCTATCGTGTGCACTTTGAGCATATTACGGGTGCCAGCAAGCCTGGAACGACGCTTCCTGCATGGCGGAACGATCCGGCCAGGAATGGCGGCGGGATATCTTTCGACTGGGGTCCATACGATCTCGACTGGCTGAGCTTTGTTCTGGGAAGGTTGTTCCGGCCGCGAGTGGTGTTCGGGACGCTCGGAAACTACTTTCCTCTTACCGAGCAGAGGGTTCCCCCTTGTCTCGATGTGGATGGGCGTCTGTGTGCGGAGATCATTTGTGACGGAGGCCTCACGATTCACTGGGAGCGGAGGGCTGCGGAGCATGGGCCTGCCAGGCACGGCATCGAGATTCGCGGGCGTCAGGGCGGGCTGGATCTGGCGTTCGTTCCGATGGGGCAGAAGCAGCAGTTGCATCATTACGCCTACCAGGGGGTCGAGGAACTGGTCGAGACGGTGCTTCCGGATGAGGTGCCAAACTGGAATGACACCATGATCCACTCAATTCGGGATCTGACGACTGCTATCCAAAATGGCACGGAGCCGTGCCACACCCTGGAGGACGACCTGAGGATTCACGGCGTGCTTGACGCCCTGCACACCTCCGCCCGCGAGCAGCGAGCCGTCCGGCTGTCTGACTAATTTTTAGAGCACACGAAAATTGATTATGAACATTTCCAATCCGCTAATCCTGTTCAACAACCACTTCACCGGACATCGCAGGAACTACCCCTACCGGACCCGGTTGGCGATCGCCGCCGACCTCGGATACGAGGGATACGAATTCCATCCCACGGAGCCTGGGGATGACAAAAACTGGGATGAACTGGGGGTGGCGTATGGTGCAAGTGGTTTGAAGCAGGCGGGCATGTATGTGGTGGCCAAGGGGGCGAATGACGATGAAGTGGCGAGGATTGAGGATGAGATCAACCGCCTGCGATTGATCATTGACCGGCTGGCGGCCCTGAAGACCCGGGCCTACCTCAACTTTACGATCTCGAGCAACCCTGCGGGAAGGGCAACGCCGGATTATCGTGATTCGGGTTCATCGCGCGCTGAGCAGCGCCATTGGGAGCGGACGGCTCGAATTCTCAAGGAAGTGGACGCACACCTTGAATTGCGGGGAGTCCGGGGCAACCTCTATAACCATGTTTGGTTCATCACCGACACACCCGCCGCCGTGCTCAGGACACTAAGGGACAGTGGGGCGAAGGTGATCAAGCCGGGGTTGGCATCCTTCCATGCGTTTTTCCATGCGGGTGTGCCGGACATTGAGGAGGTCATGGTAGAGCCTGGCATGGAAAACCTGGGATATTTTGCGCTTCTGAATGGCTGGCCAAAGCCTGCTGAACCGTTCCGCACGCGCCCCCTGGATGATGGGAATGTCGATATAGCCGGAATGCTGGGGTTGCTTTGGAAACAGGGCTACAGCGGCCCCATTGTATCCCAGGGATTTGATCTGGGTGGTGATCCCTACGAGTCAGCGAGGCGCGCGATTCAATACGTGCGCGATATTCAGGCCCGCTTCCAGCGCAATCCTGCGCTCAATCCATTCGCCTGAGGGCACTCAAAAGGAATTGTGAGCCGCATCGCAAAAATCGAGATTGGCCGTTTTGATTACGAAATGGCCGGGGAATTCAAGTTTTTCAAGGCCGGGTCGGATGGCAGCGTGAGGCGGCCCACTGTGCTGGTTCGCCTGACGGATGAGGAGGGGATCACCGGCTGGGGACAAGCGGTGCCTGTCCCATCCTGGACTTACGAGACTGTGGAGAGTGTTTTGACGACCCTGGAGTTTCATCTTGCGGAGGTGGTGCTGGGTCGTGATCCGGCCGACTTCCAGGGCTTGCATGCCGCGATGAACATGGCGATCCGGCCTGCCTTCTCGGTGGGGCAACCCTTGTGCAAGGCTGCGGTGGACATTGCCTGCCACGATCTGGTGGGCAGGCAGCTGGGAGTTCCAGTCTGGAAGCTGTTCGGCGAACCGGCGACAGCCCGGGAATCGCTCACGCTGAGTTGGACGGTGAACTCTGCGAAGATGGAGGGGGTCGAGCGCCAGCTGATGGAGGGGCGGGCTCGCGGTTACCGCAACTATAATATCAAGGTTGGAGCTCCACAGACTGCCGACTTCGATCTGGAGATTGCCCGGGCAGTTCGGGCCTTTGAGCCCAACGGTTTCCTGTGGGCTGATGCGAACACAGGTTACACACCGGAAGCGGCCTTGGCTATCGCCCCGAGATTGCGCGATGCCGGAGTCGATGTTCTGGAATCCCCCTTGCCTCCCACCCGGATTCGGGGCTATCAGGCGTTGAAGAAGCAGGGTGCCATCCCCATCCTGCTGGACGAAGGCGTGCTGGCAGTGGATGTGGCAGAGGAATTCATTGCGCTTGGGATGACGGACGGAATCGCTTTGAAACCGGCACGGAATGCAGGGCTGTGGCCATCCGTCCAGATAGTGAACAAGTTGCGTGCGCACGGTTTGTTGATTCTCGGGTCCGGTTTGTGCGATCCCGACTTCTCACTCGCTGCAGCCCTGCATCTTTTTGCGTGGAGCGGATTGGGGACCCCGTGCGCATTGAATGGGCCGCAGTTTCTTTCAGGCAGCCTGGTGAATGGTGCATTGTCGACACGTGCCGACATGATCAACCTGCCAACGTCCGCAGGCCTTGGACTCACGCCGGATGCGCGGGCCGTTGACTGTCTGCATGAGGTGCTACCGGGTTGTTGATAGCAAAATGAAGACTGATATCTTTGCCGAGATCGCCGCCGGGGCTGTGAATACGCGGAGGGGGGAGCTTCATGAGCCCTCTCCCCCACGGTTGCCAAAGCTGTTTCTGGCGAGCGGGAAGTCCGATCCGAAGGCGGCCTTCAAGCCGCTGCCCAAAATCGACTCAGCCGGGAAGTTGAGGTCGGAGTTGGCCCGTGAGCGGCGCCGGCACGAGCGCTATCTCAAGGATCTTGCACCCGGGTTGCCCTCCATGAGGATCAGCCGTGAGCTTGTTGATTTTCAGTGGCGCCTGGAAACTCCGGAGGATTTGGCGGATGCCACCCTTCCCCAACAGGGCGGGGGGGCTTGGGCTTCAGTAAAGGTGCCTCATTTCGGCGGCCCTCTGGGTCGGGCCGTGGCCTATTACCGGACCCCGTTCGAGTTGGCACCGGAGATGTTCGGCAAGGGAGCCCTCTTCATTCGGTTCGGTGCCGTGGATTACCGGGCCCATGTCTTTGTCAATGGACACTACCTCGGGTCCCATGAGGGGTTTTTCGCCCCCTTCGAGTTCGAGTTTTCCACTGTGGCGCGGGCTGGAGAAAACGTGCTGCTCGTGAAAGTTGAGAACGATGCGATTTTCATGGGGAACGCTCCGTGGGGACAGGCTGAAGAGGGGGACAAGCTCTATGGGGCAACGGGGGTGGGCTGGGATGACCCTCAACTGGGTTGGCACTGCTGCCCGCCCGGGTTCGGCATTTATCAGGATGTCAGGATTGAGGCCCGATCGGCGATGCATCTGTCGGATTTATGGGTGAGGCCGTTTCCATCCGGCTACCGGGCGGTGGGTGATTCCAAAAATTCGAGGAGCACCAGCGGAACCTCTTCCGGGTCACCTGATGCGGAAGTCTGGATTGAGGTTTGGAGCAAGGATCGGAAGAAGCATGCTGCGGCATTTGAGATCTCCGTTCATGGTCAGAATTTTCGCCAGACGGTTGTCCGCCGTCTTCATCACTCGCCTGGCACGCGGATCATTCCTGGCGTCGGTGATCTGGAGAAGCCGGATGACAATCTGGCTGTTTCGCTCTCGATGGGGCCGGGGCTGAATTTGGTGCGGGTGCCCATCTCAATACCCGCCGCACGGCGCTGGGAGCCGGAAACACCCTGGCTTTATCAGGTGCAGGTCACACTCCTTGATGAGGAAGGGAAGCCGGTGGACACCGCGAAGCGGCAGTTTGGAATGCGGGAATTCCGGATGGACACGGAGGGAAGCCCGAAGGGACGGATGTATCTGAATGGCCGGGAGATCAAGCTGCGGGGTGCAAACACCATGGGGTTCGAGCAGCAGGATGTTTTCAAGAAGGACTTCGGTCAACTTGTTGATGACATCCTGCTGGCCAAGATCGGGCACCTGAACTTCTGGCGCTTGACGCAGCGGCCGGTCCAGCCCGAAGTTTACGACTACGCAGACCGGCTGGGACTGATGCTGCAGACAGACCTGCCTTTGTTCGGGTGCATGAGGCATGGCAAGTTTTCCGAGGGAGTGCGGCAGGCGGAGGAGATGGAGCGTTTGATTCGCAGCCACCCTTCCTGCGTGCTGATCAGCTACATCAACGAGCCATTTCCCAATGCCCACGGGCAGCCGCAAAGACACTTGGGTCGTGATTCGCTGCAGGCGTTCTTCGAGGCAGCCGACCGTGCCGTGCGGGTTCTCAATCCCCGTCGTGTGATCAAGCATGTGGACGGGGATTATGATCCACCGGCCGGGACCCTGCCAGACAACCATTGCTACTGTGGATGGTACAACGGGCACGGGCTTGAACTGGGCAAGCTGCACAAAGGCTATTGGATACCGGTGAAGAAGGGCTGGCAGTATGGTTGCGGGGAATTCGGGGCAGAGGGGCTGGAGGCTGTGGAGTTGATGCGCCGGCATTATCCGCCTGAGTGGCTTCCAGCGACGGATGAGGGTCCGGAGGCGGTCAAATGGTCGCCGACGTCGATTCTGCACGCGCAGACCGGCAAATTTCATTACATGTGGTTCGACACCCAGCGCTCGCTGCCAGCGTGGGTCTCGGCAAGCCAGAAGTTCCAAGCCTGGGCTACCCGGCTTTTCGCGGAGAGGTTCCGGCGCGACAACCGCATGGTCTCCTTTGCCATTCATCTGTTCATTGATGCGTTCCCGTCAGGGTGGATGAAAACCATCATCGATAGTGAGCGCAGACCCAAGCCGGCTTTTTTCGCCTATCGCGAGGCGCTCACGCCCCTGATGGTGAACATTCGCACGGATCGTTGGGCGTTCACGGCAGGAGAGTCGATGCCTTTTGAGTTCTGGGTGTGCAACGACACACACGATGCGGGTGCCCGTTTGACCCTGAAGTGGCAGATTGAGCAGGCCGGGCAGGTTTTGTTCTCCCAGAAAACTCCGGCGAAAGTGGAACCGCTCCGGAGTGTGTTTCAGGGTTTCTTCAAGCCAACGGCTCCAGGGGTGGAAGTGCGCAGCCGATTCACGCTCCGCCTGGCGCTTGCGGATGGCGCAAGCGTGCTCCAGGACACGGCAGTGGATTACGAAGTCTTTCCCAAAGCACGATCTGGATCTGCCGCGATGGTGTGCGCTGTTGGCGGCGGATCGGCGGGTCGATTGGCCCGGGAATTGGGCTTGAAGCCGACAACAGAGGGTGTTCAGGGCCTGCCAGCCGGGGACAAAATAATCCAGTTCACTTCACGAAAGAAATCAGTGAAGGGCGTCGGCGGGCTTGAGGGACCGGTCGTGATTCTGGTGGACGATTATGCCGAATACCGCCGCTCCATGCGATTGTTCGACAAACTCGTCGCCAGAGGCAACCGGGTGGTCTTCTTGAATCTGCCCCCGGGGAACTATCTGGTTGGGGGCACCGGGGTGAAGGTCCATCCATGTGTCATGCGCCCTCGTCAGTTTGCCTCCCGGGCGACAGGTCATCCGCTTGTGGAGGGTTTCATGCCGGAGGATTTCAGGTGCTGGTATGATCCCCGGGCGGGCTACTTCACCCCCCTGTTGCCGACAGTGTTTGAGGCCGAGGGTTGGGAGCCGATCCTGACCAATGGGAACGGGATATGGACCGGGGACTGGAAACCGATGCTGGCTGCGGCTGAGAAGCGCCAGGGTGCCGGGTCATGGATCATCTGTCAGGTCGAATTGGATGGACGGACGAAACATAATCCAGCCGCCAGCATTTTCGCACGGCGGCTGGTCGGGATCAGCGGCGAATAACAATAGAACGACTAGAAAATGCCGGAACCCGACACAGTTCAGCCTGAAGTTCCGGAGCCCGATTCCAGGGGGCAGGCATCCGCCACTGCTCCCGTTGTCGGGTCCTCTGATCCGGTTGGGAAGTTGAGGAAGAGCCGCATCCCGACCTTGAATCGTTTCCTCTGGGGGATGGGAGGCTTCACAGATGTCACCATTTACAGCGGGATTGGAGGATTGGCGCAGCAGGTGTGGGTGAATGCCCGGGGAATGGATCCAATCCTGTTCAGCATCGCCTCCTCACTGCCGAACTTCCTCGCTTTCATATCGAATCCGATCATCGGGCATCTCTCCGACAACACCCGGACGCGTTGGGGTCGGCGGCGTCCGTGGATGCTGGCGGGGGTGCTGATTGCGGCCCTGATCTCCATGGTCATGTGGCACCCGCCGGCTTTCGCGGCTGTGGCAAAGGGGACCACCTGGGTTGAGGCGTTCAAGGTGCAATGGGTGAGCCTCCTGTTTTTGTCGGGGATGATGGCGGCGATGTTCACCGGCGGATATGCGGTGTTCACGATAGCCCACACGGGGTTGGGTTACGAAATGACCGGGGATTATGACGAGCGAACACACCTGTTCAAATGGCGGATGCTGGCGGCATCGGTCGCTGGATTTTTATCACCCTGGTTTGTGAAGCTGACCCTGATGATTGAGGGAGACCGGGCGGATGTGTTGAAGGGGGTTCAAGGGGTGCAGGTAATCGGTTTTGTCATGGCCGGGATCATTCTTGTGACCGGGTTGTGCCCGGTGATCTTCTGCCGCGAAAATGTTGCGGCTATCGCAGGGAGGGAGAAGGTGCCGTTTCTGAAGGCGGTGCGGATGACGCTCCGGAACCGTCCGTTTTGGCTACTTGTGGTGAGTAACTTCATCACCAAATTTGGCATGTCGATGACCGGCATGTTCTTCTTTTACGTCTTTATCTATCATCTGGGTGCGGGATCGACGAGCAGAGGGGCAACATACTACCCAATTTTTGCAAACGTCATCAACATCACCAGCTTCATTGGCATGGGTGTTGTTGCCTCCTGGGCTGGGCGTGTGGGCAAGAAGGGGGCACTGGTTGGATGCCTGATCATGAGCACCGTCGCCTATGCCTCACTCGGGCTCACCTTGTCGAACAGTGCAGCGAGCTACTTCAACTTCCCATTGCCGTGGGGTGGGCCTGGGAACACCCTGCTGATGCAGTGGCCGTGCCTGATCACCGCTGTCCTTATCGGGGCCTTCACAAACACCATGCCAATGATCAAGAATTCCATGCTGGCAGATGTCTGCGATCTGGATGAACTCCATTCAGGACATCGCAGGGAGGCGTTTTACGGGGCAGTTTTTGTGACAACCGACAAAATTGCACTGGCCACGGCCATCATGTTTCAGGGGGTGATGCTGAAGCTCTCCGGATTTGATGCCTCCCTTGTGAACCAAAGCCCGGAGACGGTGCGTTACTGGGTGCTTGCTCTGGTCATCACCCAGCCTCTTGGATTTCTGATCAGCATCGTTGCGATACTTTACTATCCACTCACCCGCGCCAGAAGCATGGAGATACGCAGCACACTGGAGGAGCGGGTTCAAAAAGGAGCCTTGTGCCCACCTTGATTCAACCCGGTTCCTGCAGCCCGGTCACGCAAGAACCCTGTGATACTTCAAAAGACGTTTCCCAATGAACATCATTGATACACACCAGCATCTTTGGGATTTGCAGATGTTCCCCTATTCATGGTGTGCGGGGGCACAGGCACTAAATCGCAGCTTTTTGCTGGACGAATATATCGAGGCGGCGGCAGGGACCGGGATAGCGAAAACCGTGTTTGTTGAATGTGACGTTGACTCACCCCATTCGTTTAGTGAGGCCATGCATATTCAGAGACTGTCAGAGGGAAATCCGCTCATTGGCGGCATTGTGGCATCCGCCCGGCCGGAGCAGGATGATTTCGAGGGCCAGCTTGACCAGCTATTGAAGCTGCCAAAGTTGCGTGGTTTGCGACGGGTGTTGCATGTTGTGCCGGACGAGATTTCACAGTCGGGAAGGTTTGTGGACAATATCCGGCGGTTGGGGAATCATCAGCTCACCTTTGATGTTTGCGTTCTGGCCAGGCAATTGCCTCTGGCAACCGCCCTGGTTGACAAGTGTCCGGCAACACAATTCATTCTGGATCACTGCGGTGTGCCCGATGTGAATTCGGGTGAACTCGAGCCGTGGTGTTCGGATCTCGCGGATTTGGCCCGACGGCCCAATGTCGTCTGCAAAATCAGTGGGATTGCAGCGCAGGTGGATGAAGCCGCCTCGATTGAAACGCTGCGCCCGTGGGTGGAACAGGTGATCGCCAGTTTTGGCTGGGACCGGGTCGTCTGGGGTGGTGACTGGCCGGTCTGCACGCTGAAGACAACACTCGGTCGATGGGCGGGTGTCACGCGGGAGCTTGTCAGGGGTGCTACTGTTGAGCAGCAGCAGAAGCTGTTTTATTTGAACGCGGAGCGAATTTATCGTCTTTAGCGGGGTTTGCTGGAGGGGATGCTTTCCCGGACACTGTTGGTCCTGGTGGGTTTTAAGGCATCCAGCGCAATGACCGGGGCCCCGGGCCCGAACTGATCGAAGAAATAAAAAATCATGAACAAGTTACTGATTCTGTTGGCATGTTGCTCTCTTGGCATGCACACGCCTTCCATGGCGATGGCTGACAACGCACTGGGGCTGGTCACCAGTGGCGGGCCGGGCGGCTGGGGCTTTTTCCCCGACCAAAAGCGGGATCCAGCACTAAGGCGAGTGCTGCTGATCGGTGATTCGATCGTCAACGGCTACCGCGGGGTGGTTGCCAGGGAGCTTGAGGGCAAGGCATCGATCGACGTATGGCTGACCCCTGCCATGGAAAGTGATCCCGCTCTTCCAGAGGATCTGCGGAAGGTGCTGGGGCAGGGCCCGTATGCGGTCGTCTATTTCAACATCGGGTTGCATGGCTGGGAACCGGGTCGGATCGCCGAAGGCCAGTATGAGCCTTTGATGCGCAAGTATGTTTCCACTCTGCGCCGCCATGCGGCCGGGGCGATGCTGATCTGGGCGAGCAGCACCCCGGTCACCGTGCAAAACAAGCCAATGGAGCTGGATCCTGCAGGTAATCCGGTCATCGCCAAACGGAATGCCAGCGCCGGTGAAATCATGAAGGAGTATGGGATTCCCATAAACGACCTCTACGGCCTTGTGATAGGCAGGCTTGAACTGGGCCGGGGGGATGGGGCCCATTGGCAGGCTCCGGCATACGAACTGATGGGCAAACAGGCGGCCCAACTCATCAGAACAACGGCTTTCCTTGTCTCACCCACCGGGGAGGATTCCAAGTCGGGCACGAAGACCAAACCCTCAGAAAACATCGAGGTTCCAAAGAAATGAAAACCAGCCACTTTTTTAAGCGCCAATTACTGGTTGGCGCGCTCAGTGCCACATCCTGTCTTGGTGCACTCGAAGTCCATGTTTCTCCGGCAGGTGATGATGCCAATCCTGGCACCAAAGGGCGACCTGTGGCGACGTTGCAGGCCGCGCGTGCCTTGGTCCGTAAACAGAAGGCGGCCACCGGGCTGCCGAAGGTGGGTGTGACGGTTTGGATTCGAGCCGGCCAATACGACCAGAGGGAGCCGTTCGTTCTCTCTGAGGAGGATTCAGGAACGGCAGAGGCGCCGGTTGTCTGGCGGGGGGAGGCACAGGGTCGCGTCAGCATCTCGGGTGGGCGGAGCATCCCGGCATCCAAATTTCGGAAACTGACCGATCCACGGGTGGCAGCGAGATTACCCAGGGAGGCCTCGGGCCACGTGCTGCAGGTCGATTTAAGGGCTTTGGGGATATCCGATTTTGGAAGGCACCAGCAATACGGGCACTCGATTCCTGTCTCTCCCGCCCCCCTCGAATTGTTCTGGAATGGGACGCCCATGACTTTGGCGCGCTATCCAAATGCTGGAACGGTGGCGATCGGCAAGGTGATCGATGCGGGTTCCGTGCCGCGCACAAAGGATTACAGCGGCAGGGGGGGGACTTTCGAATTTACCGACCCACGCCATCTCCTCTGGGTGGGGCAGAAGGACATCTGGCTGCAGGGAACCTTCAATTACGGCTTTGCGGATGATTATATCCAGGTCGAATCCATTGATCCCGGGACACGGCGTGTGAAGCTGGTTCAGCCCCACCTTTATGGACTGAGCTCGGGACGTCCATTCCAGAACTACGTTGCGTGGAACATTCTCGAGGAGTTGGATGCTCCGGGTGAGTGGTATCTTGACCGTGTGGAGGGTATCCTCTACTTCTGGCCGCCGGGGCCAATGAGAGATTCCAGCTTCGTTGTCTCGGTCCTTGAAGAGCCAATCATCTGCATGGAGGGGGCAAGCCATGTCACCGTGCGGGATCTGACGGTCGAGGCAGGGCGCGGGATAGGAATCTACATGGAGCGGGGTAGTGGCAATTGTGTGCGGGGATGCACGGTGAGAAATGTGGGGACCAGCGGAATCTTTATCGGGCAGGGGGCTGGGCAGACATTTCCGCACGTCACAGTGGATGATTATGAGGGCGTGCCGGTTTCGAGAAAGGTGGGCAGCCTGCAGGGGCACCGCTACAAATATACGGCATGGGACCGGCAGGGAGGCACAGGGCACACCATTTCGGGGTGCGAGGTTTACAACACAGGCAGTGGCGGAATCTCCCTCAGCGGCGGCAGCAAGCGGGATTTGATCCCCGGTGGCAACCAGGTGCTGAACTGCAGAATTCACGACTTCAACCGGCGCAACAAGTTCTGCTGGTCTGGAATAAATGTCGATGGATGTGGCAACCGTATCGCCCATTGTGAGGTTTACAACTCGGACTGGCAGGGGATATACGTGCATGGAAACGACCATGTTTTTGAATACAACGAGATTCATCATGTGACACTGAATTCGAACGACACATCCCCCTGGTATCTGGGGAGAAATCCCAGCGATCGTGGCAACGTGGTCCGTTACAACTATTTTCACCACTGCGGCAACGCGGCAAGAATGACGATGGGGGTCTATTGCGACGATTCGACAACCGGGGTGCTTGTTCACGGCAATGTCTTCTACCGCATGAACACCGGCCACGGGGTGTTGTTCAGCAACAGCGGTTGGGATCTCGTCATGACCAACAACATCGTCATCGAACCCCACTCGCATACGGCGGTGATGTCGGCCCATTATTACACCTGGGCCGCAAAGGAGGGTCCTGAGATGTTTGGTCCCACCGGATTGCTGCGAAAGCGGCTCCTGGAGAGCGTCGATATTCTGCATCCACCCTACAGCGTGCGTTACCCAGGGTTGACGAACTACCTGGATGCGATTGTGCCGGGGCAGGAATGGGAGGGGATGCGGGGCAGGAGAAATCTGCTCGCTGGGAATCTGATTGTGGGTGGGTCCAAGGAACCCATCCAGCTGTTGGGCGGTCCACATGCCCAGTTTGAGGGACGGGACAATCTGGTGACAGATCACGATCCGGGATTCGTCAATTATGGCAGGGGCGATTTCAGGCTGCGACCCGATGCGGAGGTGTTCAAGCGGATTCCGGGCTTCGAAGCGGTGCCATTTGAGAAAATGGGTGTTCGCGATGAGTTGGGCGATCGATGAATGATGTGGTTGTTTGGATTTGCAAACGTCAGATAATCCTGGTGTATCCACCGAGGTTGGGCTTTCGCCGATTAGATTTCAAAAAGGGGCTGTTCGCCTTGCTAAAAAGCCAGGGTCCCATGGGTGTATAACCACCCGGGAACGCAGGAACCCTCCAGAGCCTGCCGTCGATCCAAACCCACCCACCCACCTTCCGCGCCAGAACGGCTCCAGCGTTTCATGCCAGGCAACCCAGGAACCGGTAGTCAGCCCGATTTCAACCCCGGGTCAACAACGGCGTGGTGCCTATTTATCAAAGCCAAAAGGGAACCCGACAGGCCTGTGGAAGCGCTGTTGGCAACCACCTGCATGCTTCAAAGGAGCCTTTCGAAGCAGCAGGGGTTGCATGTTGGAGGTTGAACTGGCTCAGGGTTCACGGAAGGGATAGGGGTCGAATGAGGATCAAGATGACATAGGAAGGTATGATTTAGGTATTCTGTTCAGGGGGGCAGGACGAACAGGTTCCAGGTGTAGGGGCAGCTTGCGTAAGACGGGGAAGGGCAGGGGGACGTGGAGGCAACTACTTTGGATCTTTGGCGCGGAGATTTTTGGCCGTCCAAAAAAGTTAACATTTTTCGATCTGTGCCGATTGGCGGGCTGAAATTCCTAACCGGAGTGCGCATGGCTTTGAAGCCGCCCCCTATCCCGCTCGATATCGTTGAGACCTTGAGACTGGTGAGACTGGTGAGACCTTCTCGGGTTGGAGTAAAGCGATTTCAGAAAGAGTCGGTCTCGGATTTTCTCTTGGCTCCACAGGGGCAGAAAAATGTATATTCGTTTATTGTTGCGCCATTAACGGTTCGCTGGAGAAATAACAAAAACACCTACACGCTGCCAGGAATTATTGATATTCATGGTGTGGTAATGTTGATTAAGTGGGATTAAAATAAATGTTGCGCTTTTCGTGGGATCCGGTATAAATGGAGAACGAATCCTAAGGAGTTGGATGTGGAGATGTGGCGGAAAGGGCTTTAGGATCAGCGGATTATCCCGCATGTTCCTCCTCCCCCCTCCGAAGCATCTCCCCGCCAACATCCGTTTCGGCATGGCCGAATCAGGGACCGCCTTGGGGATTTGGGTGCGTG